>DASVLM010000855.1:0-2534 GCA_036384875.1 Noviherbaspirillum sp. | reverse complement strand
ACTGCGCCGCTGCCGCCCCGCGCCGCGGCAGGTTCTTCATGTTGGCGGCAATTATAAGCCAGGCAACAGTCAGGACCGCGCACAGTGCGAACACGGATGCATCGTTCACGTGCTGGCGCAACCAGCCGCCGACCACGCCGCCGCAAAACAGGGCCAGCGCCTGCAGCGTATTGTAGACGCCGAGTGCGGCGCCTTTCGCCGCCGGCGGCGCAATGCGCGACACCAGCGACGGCTGGCTGGCTTCAAGGATATTGAACGCCACGAAGAATGCCAGCAACAGGACGACCAGCACCGACCAATGCATGTGCATGGCCGGATTCCGCAGGAATACCCACAATCCGACCTGCACCAGAAGCATCAATGCAATGGCGCCGACGAATACCTGCTTCATCTTTCCCTTGCGCTCGCCGGCGAAAATCGGCGGCAGCATCAGGACGAAGGACGCCACCATCACCGGCAGGTAGACCTTCCAATGCTCTGCCAGCGGCACGCCGGCGTACGCTACCAGCGCCGAGGGCACCACAACGAAGGTCGACATCTGCGTCAGGTGCAGCGCGAAGACGCCATAGTTCAGCCGCATCAGTTCGCGATTGGCCAGCACGGTGGAAAACGGCACGCGCGGCAGCGCCACCATCTTCGGCGCCGGCGGCACGACGTAGGCAACGAAGAAGATCGCGATGATGGATAGAACGCCTGTCAGCGCAAAAATTCCTGGCATGCCGATGAATCGATACAGCACCGGTGCCGCGACCATCGACAGGGCAAAGGTGATGCCGATGGAACCGCCGACCATGGCCATTGCCTTTGTCCGATGTTCCTCGCGCGTGGCATCGGCAATGAAGGCCGTAATCGCCGCTGAAATTGCACCTGCGCCCTGCACTGCGCGGCCGACGATTACCCATGCCAGGCTATCGGCCGCCGCCGCTATGAAGGACCCAATGGCGAAAAGGGCCAGGCCGATGATGATAATGCGCTTGCGGCCGTACTTGTCGGATGCGGCACCGAAGGGAATCTGGCCGAAGGACTGCGTCAGGCCGTACATGCCCATGGCCAGCCCGACCAGGGTGGCGTTCTCGCCGCCCGGCATGGATTTCGCATGCACCGCGAACACCGGCAGGATCAGGAACATGCCCAGCATGCGCAGGGCGAAGATGGAGGCAAGCGAGGCGCTGGCGCGCACCTCGGCGCGGCTCATGCGGGAACTTGGTTCTATGGAAACGTTGGCAGACATGCAGTCTTGAGGGAAAGGTCGTGGCCGGCCGGACACTCGGGCCTTTAAAACCCGTTATAGTATCAGGTTGACCCATTTGAACCCAAGTTGAAGGCAGTTCATGGAAGAAATCCGCATCCGGGGTGCGCGCACGCACAACCTGAAGAACATCAATCTCGATCTCCCGCGTAACCAGCTCATCGTCATTACCGGCCTGTCGGGCTCGGGCAAGTCCTCGCTCGCCTTCGACACGCTGTACGCAGAGGGCCAGCGCCGCTACGTCGAGTCGCTGTCGGCCTACGCGCGGCAATTCCTGCAGCTGATGGAAAAGCCGGACGTCGACCTGATCGAAGGCTTGTCGCCGGCGATCTCGATCGAGCAGAAGGCTACCTCGCACAATCCGCGCTCGACCGTTGGCACCGTCACCGAAATCCACGACTACCTGCGTCTCTTGTATGCGCGGGTCGGCACGCCCTACTGCCCGGACCATCCGGAGAATCCGCTGGCCGCACAGTCGGTGTCGCAGATGGTCGATGCGGTGCTTGCCATGCCGGAAGATACCAAGCTGATGATCCTCGCGCCTGTCGTCGCCAACCGCAAGGGCGAGCATGCCGATCTCTTCGAAGAGATGCAGGCGCAGGGCTTCATCCGTTTCCGCATCCAGAGCGGCACGAACAATGCGAAAATCTATGAAGTCGACGATCTGCCGAAGCTGAAGAAGACCGAGAAGCATACGATCGACGTGGTGATTGACCGCCTCAAGGTCAAGGCCGACATCAAGCAGCGCCTTGCGGAAAGTTTCGAGACCGCGCTGCGCCTGGCCGAGGGTCGCGCGATCGCGCTGGAAATGGATACCGGCAAGGAGCACCTGTTCTCGAACAAGTTCGCCTGCCCGACCTGCGGCTACTCGCTGCAGGAGCTCGAACCGCGCCTTTTCTCCTTCAACAACCCGATGGGCGCCTGCCCGGAATGCGACGGCCTGGGCCACATCGAATTCTTCGACCCGAAGCGCATCGTCGCCTTCCCCAACCTGTCGCTCGCGTCCGGCGCGATCAAGGGCTGGGACCGGCGCAACCAGTTCTACTTCCAGATGCTGTCGAACCTCGCCGAACATTACGGCTTCGACGTCGACATGCCCTTCGAGAAGTTGCCCGAAGCGGCGCAACAGGTCGTGCTGTACGGCTCCGGCCGTCAGACCGTGCCCTTCACCTACATCAATGAACGCGGCCGCGCCGTGGTGCGCGAACATACCTTCGAAGGCGTGGTGAACAACCTGCAGCGCCGCTATCGCGAAACCGATTCGATGGCGGTCAAGGAAGAGCTG
>DASVLM010000854.1:0-1752 GCA_036384875.1 Noviherbaspirillum sp. | reverse complement strand
CAGGTCCTTTTCGATCGAACGCTTCATGCCGGGACGCAGCACTTTCACGGCGACTTCGGTGCCATCCTTCAGCGTGGCGAAGTGCACCTGTGCGATCGACGCGGAAGCTACCGGCTTGCGGTCGAAGGAGGCAAACAGGCGGTCGGGATGTTCTCCCAGCGCGCGCTCGATCTGCGCCACGGCGAGGGCCGGATCGAACGGCGGCACGCGATCCTGCAGCTTCGCCAGTTCGGCGGCGATATCCGGCGGCATCAGGTCGCGTCGCGTCGACAACACCTGCCCGAACTTCACGAAGATCGGCCCCAGGTCTTCCAGCGCCTGGCGCAAACGCACGCCGCGCGGCTGTGAAATATCGCGCCAGAAAATCAGTTTCGAGACAAAGCCGGCGAGGCGCGGCTTGTCGAGTCCGGACATCGCAATGTCGTCCAGGCCATATTCGATGGCAACACGGGCAATCTTGAACAGCCGCAGCAGCTTGAACACCATTTAGCGGCTTCCTTCGAGTTTCTCGATGCGCTTGGCAAGGCGCTCCACATCGTCGCGCAGCTTCGCCACATCGCTCGCGAAATCGGATACTGCTTGCGGGCGTACCAGCATCGGCTTCTCTTCCAGGAAATACTCGGCAAGGTTTTCGGCGAACTTGCGCTGTGTCGTCATTGCGGTCTCGACCGCCACTTTCACGCCGGCGGTCACGCGCGTCGCGGGAATGTCGCCAATCAACCGTGCAAGGTCTTCTTCCGCTTCCCAGCGCAGGTTCTGCGCGAGGCGCGAAATCGAATTGGCGAAATCGGCATCGCCTTCGATCTGCACGTAGGAAAAAATGCGTTCGCGGTTCTGCATGATCAGCGGCAGGTCCGACAACTTGACGCGCACCGTCACCTTGGCCGCATCGTCGTCACCTGCAGCCTGCACCATGCCATCCGCGGCGACTTTCAGCTTTGCAAACGCGATGCCGCCATCGAGCAGCGCCACCTTGCCGGCGTGCCTGGCAAGCTCGTTGCGCGCCCAGCTTTCCTGGGCCAGCAGGTGATTGATAACGGCGGATGCTGGTGTGGAGATCATGATCGAAGGAGTCTGGCGCCGTCATTCCCGCACAAAGGGGAAATCGAAGCTGCCGGAAACGAGTTCAAAAAAAACCGCCCGTGATGGTACACGGGCGGTCCAAGTTTATCAGTTTGTCGGGCCGGAAACCCGCCATTGCATCAGGAAAGCTGCTGGATACCGGCCAGCACCCAACCGCCCTGCCCGCTCAGCGACTTGGACAAGTTCCAGATTTCGGTGAAGGGTTCGGCCGATGCGTTTTCCGATTCCTTGATCATGCCCGAGAAGCGCACGCTTGCCAGGTAATCATGGTCGGTGGTTTCGATGCCCAGCAGGTCGGCGTCGAGCGACACGACATCGGTCACATTCGGCGAAGCACCGCGCTCCTGGATCTGCAAACGCAACTCGCCGAACATTTCCGGGGTAGTGAATTCACGGATGTCGTTGATGTCGGCGCGGTCCCATGCCGCCTGCAAGCGGATGAAGTAAGTCTTGGCGTGGCGCAGGAAGCCCGGGGTATCGAATCCAGGAGGAATCGACGGCGGAGCGACAGTGCCGCCAGCCGCAGGCTCAGCCTGGAACGCAGCCGGCTGCGCTGACTGCATTTGCGGCTCGACGCGCGAGCCGATTTCCGGAGTCCGCACGTTGTTGCCGTAGCTGCCCGAATACGCTTCCCGCTGGTCCTGCCCGCTGTTGCCACGGAAAAGGCGC
>DASVLM010000853.1:0-2847 GCA_036384875.1 Noviherbaspirillum sp. | reverse complement strand
ACTTCAATGTGTGCGGCGTCCTCCGTAAAAATTTCCCGACCGAATCGGCATCGCGGGCAGAGGCTGTTAACTCAAACATTGCATCAGGTCCCCGCCCCAAAGCCCACGCGCCCTCCGTAAAACTGCGCCACCCCGGATTCGAAGAAAAGGAAACACATCATGAAACAGCAAGTACCAACAGGAATGAACCGCACCGGCGTGCAGATGTCGCCCTTCGACACCAGCGAAATGACAAGCGCAACGCCGCCCGCCATGATCCCCGCCACACCCGGCGACGACACCATGATCGCCGACATGCGGCGCACCTACATCGAAGAAGCCGACCCGCTCGGCTCGGTGCCGTTACCCGCCACAGTAACTGGCGCCATCACCACCGGCACGCAGACGCTGATCGGCAACGAACCCAACCTGCTGCTCGACAAGCTCGGCGAACGGCTCGCCTTCGAACGCACCGGCACGCGCCTCTACGACGCACTGATCACCAAGTTCGAAGCGCTGCAGGACAATACCACCAGCATGACGCTCGCCGACCTGCAGCAGATCCGCCAGGACGAGGCGCGCCACTTCGCCATCGTGGCCGAAGCAGTCAAGTCGCTCGGCGCGGACCCGACCGCGCAAACACCCTGCGCCGATCTCACCGGCGTGGAATCGACAGGCCTGATGCAGGCAGTCACCGATCCGCGCACCACCATCGCGCAATCGCTGCATGCCATCCTCATCGCCGAACTGGCCGACAACGCCGGCTGGGAAATGCTGATCGCGCTTGCGGAAGACCAGGGACAGAACGGCATGATCACCGACTTCAGTGTCGCGCTGGATGAAGAACGTACACACCTGTCGAGGGTACAGCGATGGCTGGAAGAAGCCACGCTCGGCCGAGCGATCTCGGACGGCGTTTCGATTGATGATGTGAGCGACGCCAATACATCGCAACCCCTACATTGACCCAATAAAAGACGTTGCAGTCGCCGGGCGGAAAGGCATGTCCTTCCGCCCGGCACAAGCTCGCGCGCAGCCCGGGCATATGATCGAAAAAATGAATTCAGAGTCCAGAGTCTCACATCCCCCTATCGAAATTCCGTACTTATCTTTTTCTGGCTGTTCGGTAAAGTGGTAGGGATTCGGCGGTAATCCAAGCATCAATCCAAGCATCAATCCGTCAGCCCATCAAATGCCAGGGAACACCATTCCCAACACCGAACCCGCAGATACTCCCAATGAATGGATTCAATCGATCCTCGCTGTCGCAGCGACAACAGTACCAGTCCATCGTCGGATATCAATCACTGCCTCCCAAGAACGACCCCGTCGAAGGAAAAGTCAATCTTGGAGGATATGCCAGGGCGCTGACGGAAAACTGGTGGCTCATCGCCGGCATTGCCTTGGCCGTGATGCTGGTTGGAACGGTCTATACCTTTGTCGTGACGCCGAAATATGAAGCGAACATCCTGGTCCAGGTGGACGAAAGCGTTGCGCAGCCGAAAAACCTGCTGACCGACCTCTCCAGTATTTTCGAGCGGAAAGGCGGCGCGGCCACCGAAATGGAAGTGCTGCGATCGCGCAACGTGTTGGCCAGGGCGGTGGAACAATCGCGTGCCTATATCGACGCGCAGCCTCGACATGCTCCGTTCATCGGCTCCTTGATTGCGAATATCAGGCAGAACTGGTCGTCCCGTCCTGCGGGCAGCGACGGCAGATCCGGTATGTCGATTGGCACGTTCAATGTGCCAGAAGCAATGGAAGGCAGGCATTTCATCCTCACCTCGGAGGGCAATGGAGTGTTTCGGGTGCAACAGCCGGACCTCGGCATCGATTTCAAAGGCAAGGTGAATGAGCCACTCAAGGTTGCGACGTCGCGTGGCGACATCACGTTGCGCGTGGACCAGTTGAAGGCCGATCCGGCCGCGGAATTCACCTTGACGCGCAAACCCCAGCTCGATGTCGTCGACGACTTGCAGAAGTCGATCAAGATTGTCGAAAAGGGGAAGCAATCGGGCGTAATCGGCGTCAGCCTCGTCGGAACGGACCCTGTGAAAGTCAGCGGCATCGTCAATGAAATCGGGCACGAATATATCCGGCAAACCGTCGACCACAAGGCGGAAGAAGCCGAGAAGTCTCTTGAATTCCTGAACAAGCAGCTGCCCGCGATCAAACAGGAACTCGAAAATGCGGAGGTCAAGTACAACCAGATCAGGAATGCGCACGGAACGGTCGACCTCGGTGAGGAATCGAAGGCAATCGTGCAGCAATCGTCGGCACTTCAGACGAAACTTGTCGAGTTGAGGCAGAAGAGGGACGAGCTGCACAGCAAGTACGAGGATCTGCATCCTGCAGTGCAGTCGGTCAATGCCCAGATCGCTGACATCACCCGCGAGGTCAATGCCGTCAATGCGCGGATCAAGGGCTTGCCGGCCATAGAGCAGGAAGTATTGCGCGCGGCCCGCGACGTCAAGGTGAATACCGAGCTTTATACGAATCTGCTGAGCACCGCGCAGCAGTTGCGCCAGGTGGGCGCCAGCAGGTTGGGCGGCGCCCGGCTGCTCGATACCGCGGCAGTCCCGATCAGGCCGATCGGACCGAGCCGCGCCGCAGTCATTTCGTTTTCCGCGCTGCTGGGGGTGATGCTCGGGATCGCGGCTGCCATCGCGAAGAAGAAAATGCGAGGTGAAGTCTCCGATCCCTTCACCGTCGAAAGCTCGGTTGGCGTGCCTGTCAGTGCAACCATTCCGCATAGCCCGCGCCAGAAGAGCCTCTATGCCCGGCTTCGGAGCAAGAACAAGAACAAGGAAATTTCCGTGCTGCCTTACGTGGCGCCGGAAGACGACGCTGTCGAAGGCTTGCGAGGTT
>DASVLM010000852.1:0-9594 GCA_036384875.1 Noviherbaspirillum sp. | reverse complement strand
TGGCCGAAGCCGCGCACGGGCGCATCCCGGTCGAACACTTCCGTCACGCCGAGTTCGGTCCGCAGGCAATCGCTCAGTTCATTGGTCCAGTCATTGAAATCACCGGCAATGATGACCGGCGCATCTGGCGGAGACGAAGTGCTGACGGCGCCGATAAGTGCTTCCACCTGCCTCCTGCGGCTGCGCGCGAACAAGCCGAGATGGATGACGTAGCAATGGATGTTGCCTTTCGGCGTCTCGACCACGCAATGCAGGATGCCGCGCGATTCGAAAGCGTGATCGGAAACATCCTGGTTGGTCGCCGACACGACGGGAAAACGGCTCAGCAGCGCATTGCCGTGGTGGCCGTGGTCGTACACCGCGTTCATGCCGTACACCGCATGATGCGAATCGCCGGCGAGGAACTGGTGCTGCGCCTGATCGGGCCACAAGCTGGCGTGCTTGGTGGCGTACTTGTCGTGCCTGCCCTGCACTTCCTGCAGGAAGAGGATGTCCGCCTCCAGCGCGGCGAGCGCCTGCTTCAGCGCATGAATGCGCGGCATGCTGCGCAGCGAGCTGACGCCCTTGTGGATGTTGTACGTCGCGATGCGGAGTTTCATATCTTGATTCTAGTCTGGCGGAAAGCGCCGTAAAGGAGCGCGTGAAATTGCTTGTTTCCCGTCAAGACTAGACCGCTCGATCGGTGGAAGGGTTCCCGCCGGCATAGTTGGGCAGCATCAAGATGGCTTCGGCATTCGAAGGCGAAAAGCATTTGTCTGCAGCCTCGCGATACGGCAGCCAGACATGGTCGACATGCTCACGCGGCGCCAGCGTGACAGGAATGTCGCGCGGCACCAGCAGGCCGAATACGTGTTCAGTGTTCTTCGTGACACCCGGCGCATAGCGATGCTGCCACACCGGATATATTTCATAGATGTTGGAAAGCTGCCAGTCGAGCAGATGCGAGAGCGGCACATCGCCGGAGCCGGCCGCTTCATCCGGCACGACGCGAATACCGGTTTCCTCGAACACTTCACGCATGGCCGTCTCGAGGAGCGGCTCATCAGGCGTGTCCTTCGAACCCGTCACCGATTGCCAGTAACCCTGCTTGTCGGCGCGTTCGATCAGCAGCACGTCGAGGTCGTGCGTGTGAATCACCACCAGTACCGATTCGGGAATCTTGTAGGGCTTGTCCATGGATGCAGCCGAAAGTCGTTCTTTCGCCATGATGCCAGAGGCGGCGCACTCCCGCCAAAAGTAAAAAAGGCGCCACGAAGGCGCCTTTTGGAAGAGCGTGAATTACGAGTTCATTGCGGCTTACGACTTCACCGCCGGTTCCGTCGCACGCAGACGGATATGCAGTTCACGCAATTGCTTCTCGTCGACTTCCGACGGCGCCTGGGTCAGCAGGCACTGCGCGCGCTGCGTCTTCGGGAAGGCGATCACGTCGCGAATCGATTCGGCACCTGCCATCATTGTCACGATGCGGTCGAGGCCGAATGCGAGGCCGCCATGCGGAGGTGCGCCGTACTGCAGCGCATCCAGCAGGAAGCCGAACTTGAGCTGCGCTTCTTCCGCATCGATCTTCAGCGCGCGGAAAACCTTGCTCTGTACGTCGGCGCGGTGGATACGCACCGAGCCGCCGCCCAGTTCCCAGCCGTTCAGCACCATGTCGTAGGCCTTGGCCAGCGCCTTGCCCGGATTGGTTTCCAGGAAGTCTTCATGGCCGTCCTTCGGCGCGGTGAACGGGTGGTGCGCGGCGACGTAGCGCTGGTCGTCCTCGTCGTACTCGAACATCGGGAAGTCGATGACCCACAGCGGCTTCCAAGTCTCCTCGAACAGGCCGTTCTTCTTGCCGAAATCGCTGTGGCCGATCTTCACGCGCAGCGCGCCGATCGCATCGTTGACCACCTTCGCCTTGTCGGCGCCGAAGAAGATCAGGTCGCCGTCCTGCGCGCCGGTCTTTTCGATGATCGCGTTCAGCGCAGCATCGTGAATGTTCTTCACGATCGGCGATTGCAGGCCGTCGCGGCCCTTGGCCTTTTCGTTGACCTTGATATAGGCCAGACCCTTGGCGCCGTAGATGGCGACGAACTGGGTATAGGCATCGATTTCGGAGCGAGGCATCGCGCCGCCGCCCGGCACGCGCAGGCCGACCACGCGGCCGCCTTCCATCGTTGCTGCGGCGGAGAAGACCTTGAAGTCCACGTCCTTCATCACGTCGGTCAGTTCGGTGAACTGCAGCTTGACGCGCATGTCGGGCTTGTCGGAACCGTAGAGGCCCATTGCTTCGGCATACTGCATCACCGGGAACGGGTTCGGCAGGTCGACATCCAGCACGTTCTTGAACACGCCGCGGATCATGCCTTCGAACATGTCACGGATTTCCTGCTCGTTCATGAACGAGGTTTCGCAGTCGATCTGGGTGAATTCCGGCTGGCGGTCGGCACGCAGGTCTTCATCGCGGAAGCACTTGGTGATCTGGTAGTAACGATCGAAGTTGGCGACCATCAGCAGCTGCTTGAACAGCTGCGGCGACTGCGGCAGCGCAAAGAAGTTGCCCGGGTTCACGCGCGAGGGCACGAGGTAGTCGCGCGCGCCTTCCGGCGTGGACTTGGTCAGCATCGGCGTTTCGATGTCGATGAAGCCATTGGCGTCGAGGAACTTGCGCACTTCCATCGTCACGCGATAGCGCAGGCGCAGGTTGTTCTGCATCTGCGGGCGGCGCAGGTCGAGCACGCGATGCGTCAGGCGCGTGGTTTCGGAGAGGTTGTCGTCGTCGAGCTGGAACGGCGGCGTGACCGACGGGTTCAGCACTTCGATTTCCTGGCACAGCACCTCGATCTTGCCGGACTTCAGGTTGGCGTTCGCGGTGCCTTCCGGGCGGTTGCGCACGAGGCCGGTGATGCGCAGGCAGAACTCATTGCGGACCGACTCGGCGGTCTTGAACACGTCGGCACGATCCGGATCGCACACCACCTGCACGAGGCCTTCGCGGTCGCGCAGGTCGATGAAGATCACGCCGCCATGGTCGCGGCGGCGATGCACCCAGCCGCACAGGCTGACAGTTTGGCCGAGGAGCGCCTCGGTAACGAGGCCGCAGTATTGAGTTCGCATAGACATGATGAATTTCCAGTGTTCAGATTCTTGGAGGTGCTCCGGCCGCTGCTTGTGGCGGCGCCGGCGACTGGTCAGTTTCGGTGCGGCGCCGTCTTGTCGGGCACCGCGGCGGGACGCGCATCCGGAGGCGCAACCACGCCCATGGACACGATGTATTTCAAGGCTTCATCGACGCTCATGTCGAGCTCGATGGTGTCGGCCTTCGGCATCATCAGGAAGAAGCCGGAAGTCGGGTTAGGCGTGGTCGGCACATAAACGCTGATGTAGTCGCCGACGAGATGGTTCTTGACGTCGCCGCCGGGTGCGCCGGTGACGAAGGCAATCGTCCAGGAACCCTGGCGCGGATACTGCACCAGCACCGCCTTCCGGAAGGCATTGCCGGACGACGACAGCAGCGTGTCGGAAACCTGCTTGACGCTGGAGTAGATCGAATTCACCACCGGGATGCGCTTGAGCAGCAGTTCCCACCAGTAGACGACCTTCTTGCCGAAGTAATTGTGCGTCAGCAGGCCGACGACGAGGATGAAGAGCAGCGTGAGCACCGCGCCCGCGCCCGGCACGTGGAAACCGATCAGCGCGCCCGGCCGCCATTTCTCGGGCAGCAGCAGCAGCGACTGATCCATGGTGCCGATGACGAGATTGAGCACCCACAGCGTGATAGCGATGGGGACCAGGATCAGCAGGCCGGTGACGAAGTATTTGCGCATGTCTCGTGGTTGTGCGGGAGCGTTTCCGCCCCCGTTTTTCTCAGGCCGCCGAAGCGGTCGATGTGCTGCCGTCAGTCGAAGACGTTTTCGACTCCGACGATGACGATTCCTTCGCTGCAGTCGACGACGACGTGGAAGTCGTTGAGGTCGCCGAGGTCGTGGACGTTGCCGTCGACGGCGCACTGCCGTTGTTGCGGAAATCGGTCACGTACCAGCCTGTTCCCTTCAGCTGGAATCCGGCGGCGGTGAGCTGCTTCTTGAACGTGCTCTTTCCGCAGGACGGGCATTCGGTCAGCGGTGCATCGGATATTTTTTGCAATACATCCTTGCTGAAACCGCAGTCTTCGCAGCGATAAGCATAAATCGGCATGGTATTCCCCCTGCAAAAATCATCCAAAACCCTGAATTATAAAGTTTTTTTGGGGACAATTGGATGCACTGGAGGCAATTCGGGACGCAAGCAAGGCTTGTGCGGCTACTGCTGCTCTTTCTGACCGTCCTGCCCATCCTGTTCTTCGCGCTGCTGCTGCAGAAGTTTCCAACCATCATCAGAGGAATCGTCGGTGGCCGCGGGCTTGGCCGGCTCCTGTGGTGGATCGGCAAGGTGGGTCAGCGAGGGAAAGGCGAGCACCAAGCCGAGCACCAGCAATTGCATGCCGACATAAGGTGCCAGTGAGCGAGCGAGTTGCCGGGTTGACAACGTCACTTTCATTTCGCCCCGGATCAACAGCACCGCATAACCGAGCGGCGGCAAAAGGAAGCTGGCTTGCAGGATCAGCAAGGCGATCACCGATACCCACACTGCGTCCGGCACGCGCATCAGCACCGGCGGCATCACGATGGGGATTACGACGAAGATGATTTCGAAGGCGTCCAGCACCAGCGCCGACAGCGCGAGCGTGAGCAGGACCGCGCCCAGCACCACGCCCGAACCGCCCTGCAGGCCGGTGATCAGGTCAGCCACCCAGCGGTCGGTACCGAAAATCCGCAGCACCAGCGTGAACATGGTGGCGGCGATCAGCAGGGCAAACAATGCGCCCGACAATGCCATCGTGTCGCGCAGCACTTCGCGCATTATCTGCAGCGTCAGCGTACGGGTTGCGATGCCGAACAATACCAGCGCCATGCCGCCTGCCGCCGCGCCTTCGACCGCATAGAAAAAGCCGAGCGCGACACCTGCCAGCAATCCGATCAGGAACAGGAAAATCAGGCCGGCAACCAGCCAGTCGCTCCAGGCGGGGCGCTCTGCCTGCAGCGGCTTGCCGGTACGCCGTCCGCTCCACCACGCGACAGCCATGCAGAGCAGGAAGAACATCAGCGCCGGCGGCAAGGCGCCGCGAAACAGGTCTTGCGTATTGATGATCCGCACCGCTTCATGCGTCGCATTCACGGCTTCGGTATGTGCGCGCAGCATCGCGTCGCCCAGCAAGATCAGCACCAGCGAAGGCGGAATCACCACGCCAAACGTGCTGCCGGCGCAAATCAGCGCCGCGCTGTCATGGACCGCCACATTGGCAGCGGCAAGCCGCGCCTGCACGGTACGCGTCAGCATCGAGACGCTGGCGCCCACGGAACCATTGATCGGCGCCAGCACCATGCCGAGCATCAGGCCCATCAATTGCGGCGCGCTCTTGGTGCCGCGCATGGCGTAGGTGCCGACATTGAACAGGATGCGCGCCAGCGGCAGCCGGTTCAGCAGCGCGCCCATCAGCACATAGAGCGGCAAGGCTTGCAGCAGGTCTTGCTCGAGCAGTCCGATCAGCCGCGGCGGCAGTGCGGTCAGGATGGGCAGCGTGAGCACGCCGGCGGCGAGGCCCGCAACCGAAAAGCCGAGCGCCACACCGAGCAGCACAATCCACGCTGGCAGGCCGGTCAGCACCAGCAATAACGCGACGCTGGCGAGCATCCATAGTCCGGCCGTCTCGTTCATGCCTGCTCCTCATGCGGCCACAGGTCGAGCAAGGTTTGCAGCAGGACGAGCAGCGCCAGCAGCCAGGCGGCGACCTTTACCAGGAAGTAGCCGGGGTTATACGTCTCGGGGAAATTTTCCAGCTGCAGTACCGACTGCCACACCGCCGGCGTGCCCGCATACAGGATGAAGGCCGACCATGGCAGCAGCACCAGCAGCGACGCCGCCTTGCGCAGGCGAGCGCGCACCGGTTCGGAATAGCGATGCGCCAGGACATGCGCGGCTGGGTGAGACTGCATGCGCGTGGCGAACGTGACCGCCGCGCCGATGTAGAGCGCAAAGAGCCATTGCGCCAGGTCGTTGGCTTCGCGCGACCACGCGTGGACGAGGTCGCGCAAGGGCCATTGCAGGAAGAGCAGCAGGGACACCGGCAGCACCAGCAGCGATGCGCCGGCCAGCAGCACGCCGATCAAGCGGTCGAGCCGCCGGCGCAGGTCATGCAGTCCTTGCAGGCGGCTCAGCATGGCGTCCAGCCGGTATCAGTGCTGGACGCTGGCCGTCGTTGCGTGAGGATGATGCGGTTCGTGGCGATTCTTCAGCACCTGCGGCATCAGCGAGCCTGCAATCATGCCGATGATCGCGGCAATCAGGCCGGCAAGCTGCTGCGGGAACTGGTCACCCAAACCGCTGACTTGCGGGAAAAACAAGATCCAGGTGCCGACACCGGCGGCAAGCGAGAAGATCGCGCCTTGCGTCGTCGCGCGCTTCCAGTACAGGCCCAGCGCCAGCGGCACGAAGGCGCCGACCAGCGTCACCTGGTAGGCGGCGGAGACCAGGTCGTAAATCGCCGTGCCCCTCATGGCGACTGCATAGGCCAGCACCAGCGCCGCGAAAATGACGATGGTGGTGCGCATGGCGAACAATTGCTGCTTGTCGCTCATGTTAGGACGCAGGTTTTTCAGGATGTTCTCCACGAAGCTGGTCGACGGCGCCAGCAGCGTGGCGGACGACGTGCTCTTGATGGCAGACAGCAGCGCGCCGAAGAACAGGATCTGCATCACCAGCGGCATCTTGGTCAGCACGAAGGTCGGCAGCAGGCGCTGGTAGTCGTTCTTGGCGATGTCGAGTGCGTCAGAGCCCATCACCAGGACGGCGCAGGAAACGATGAACATCGGAACGAAGGCAAACAGAATGTAGCTCGCGCCGCCGATGACCGCACCGTTGCGCGCGGTCGACGAGTCCTTGGCCGACATCACGCGCTGGAACACGTCCTGCTGCGGAATGCTGCCGAGCATCATGGTCAGCGCGGCACCGATGAAGCCGGCCATTTCGGTGAAGGTAGGTTGCGGCAGGATGTTCCACAGGTTCTTGCTGGCGGCCATCGCGAAGACCTTGTCCGCGCCTCCGGCGAGATTCGCCGAGAAGAAAGCAATGATGGACAGGCCCACCACCAGCACGATCATCTGGATGAAGTCGGTCCATGCCACCGCGAGGAAACCGCCGATCACGACGTAGATCAGCACCGCCAGCGTACCGACGATCATGCCGGCCGTTTCCGACATTGCGCCGTTGGTCAGCACCGAAAACACCAGCCCGAGCGCGGTGATCTGTGCTGCCACCCAACCGAGGTAGGAAAGGATGATGGCGCCGGAACAGAACACTTCCACGCCCTTGCCGTAGCGCTGGCGGAAGAAGTCACCGATCGTCAACAGGTTCTGCTTGTAAAGGCGTGCGGCGAAGAACAGGCCGACCAGGATCAGGCAGGTGCCGGCACCGAACGGATCTTCCACGATGGCGTTCAGGCCACCCTGCACGAATTTGGCAGGGATGCCCATCACCGTCTCGGCACCAAACCAGGTGGCGAAGGTAGTGGTGACCACCATGATCAGCGGCAGGCTGCGGCCGGCGACAGCGAAGTCGCTGGTGTTCTTGATGCGCGTGCCAGCCCATACGCCGAGGCCAAGGGTACCGAGCAGGTACAGGACGACAAAAGTGATGAGGGTGACGTTCATCTGGGTTCGCTCCGCACGGAAAAATTTCGGCCAATTATAAATAAGAAAAGCTGCCGTTCAGCCACAATTTTTTTTAATCGAATGGCAATACTTTTCGGCGCTGCGGCGTGTTGACTTCAGGTTGTCGATTGCCGCGTTTTGCGTCTGCCGGCAGGGGCAGGCCGTTCAGCCTAGCGCGCCAGGCGCCGCCACACCTGCCAGCGTTCTTTCCCAGCGAATACCGGCAGGGAATCGCTGACCGGCAAGTCCTCGATCCGTTCGAAGGACGGTGCAAGCAGCCGCTCCAGTTCTGCGGGCGCGATACCGAAAGGCGGCCCCTTGGGCGAGTCGTCGAAAAAGAAGAAGCCGGCCAGCAGTCCGCCAGGCGGCAGCAATGCAGCCCAGCGCGCGGCAATCGCTTCGCGCATGCGCACGGGCAACGCGCACAGGAAGGCGCGTTCGTAGATCAGTTCGACGGGATGCTGTGGCGTGAATTCAAAGAAGTCGGCCTGCATCACGCGAGTGCCCCAGGCGCCCAGCACCTGACGCGCCGCCTCCACGGCGGCGGGCGAGAAATCGATGGCGGTGACATCCCACCCGGCATCGGAGAGATACCCGACTTCGTAGCCAGTACCGCATCCGGGGATCAGCGTCGCAAGCGGGCGCGATGCCTGTTCGACGAAATGCCGAAGCGCGGCAGGCACACCACCCTTGTCCCACGGCGTGAAGCGGTGCTGAAAACGCTCCGACCAGAAATCGGGAGACGATGGATCACGGCTATCGAAGGTGGGCGTGCTCATGTTCAAAAGGGTAATCGGTACCAGCGCAGCAGCATTTGCAGGACAAGCACGCCGGCAAGCAGGCCGCTGCCGAAAAACACGGCAAAGGCCAGGAGGGAATTGGTACGCCGCTGCTCGTCCAGTATCTTCCTGACCATCTCATTGATCTGGCGCGGCTCATCGATCTGCCGCTTGAGCGCCTGGTGGATCAGGCGCGGCAGCTCGGGAAAGATGTGGTTGAAGTGCGGCGCTTCTTCCTTCAGGCGCGACACCAGGCCGCGCCAGCCGACCTGCTCCTGCATCCATCGTTCGAGGTAGGGCTTGGCGGTCTTCCACAGGTCGAGGTCGGGATCGAGCTGGCGGCCGAGGCCTTCGATGTTGAGCAGGGTTTTTTGCAGCAGCACGAGTTGCGGCTGCACTTCGATGTTGAAGCGGCGCGAAGTCTGGAACAGGCGCAGCAGCACCTGGCCGAAGGAGATGTCGCGCAAGGGCCGGTCGAAGATCGGTTCGCAGCAGGACCGCACCGCCGCTTCCAGTTCGTCGACGCGCGTTTCCTTAGGCGCCCAGCCGGATTCGATGTGCGCTTCGGCCACGCGCTTGTAGTCGCGGCGAAAGAAGGCGAGGAAGTTCTGCGCGAGGTAATCCTTGTCGTAGTCGGTTAGCGTGCCGACGATGCCGAAGTCGAGCGCAATGTAGCGCCCGAACGTCGCCGGGTCCACCGACACGAGAATGTTCCCCGGATGCATGTCGGCATGGAAGAAGCCGTCACGGAAGACTTGCGTGAAGAAGATTTCCACGCCGTCGCGCGACAGTTTTTTCATGTCCACACCTTCCGCGATCAGGCGGTCGGTCTGCGAAATCGGAATGCCGCGCATGCGCTCCATCACGATGACCGAGGTGGAGCAGTAGTCCCAGAACATCTCGGGCACCAGCAGCAGGTCGGAACCGGTGAAATTGCGGCGCAACTGGCTGGCGTTGGCCGCCTCGCGCATCAGGTCGAGCTCGTCGTGCAGATACTTGTCGAATTCCGCGACGACCTCGCGCGGCTTCAGGCGCCGGCCGTCTGCCCACAAGCGCTCGACCCATTCGGCGGCGATGCGCATCAGCGC
>DASVLM010000851.1:0-5284 GCA_036384875.1 Noviherbaspirillum sp. | reverse complement strand
CCGCCATTCGCAAGGCGCTGACCGAAGTCGCGGCAGCGGCGGAATCGATGAGGGCGGGTGCGCGGCAGCAGCGGCTGACGATCACTGCATTGCCGTCGTTTGCCGCGCGCTGGCTGTCGCCGCGCATCGGACGTTTCATTGAGCAGCATCCGGATGTCGAAGTGATGCTGCAATCGAGCGGCCAGCTCACCGACTTCGTGCGCGAGTCGGTCGATGTCGGCATCCGCTTCGGGCGCGGCAGCTATCCGGGACTAATGACTGAAAAGCTGACGGACGACTACTACTATCCGGTGGCAAGCCCGCGCTTCAACGGCGGCAAGCTGCCGCGCACGCCGCAGAAGCTGGCACAGAGCACGCTGCTGCGTTGTGAAATGGAGCCGTGGACGCCGTGGTTCCGCGCGGCAGGGCTGGACTTGCTGGAGCCGACCGGCGGCCTCGTTTTCCAGGACTCATCGATGCTCGTGCGTGCGGCAGCGGAAGGACACGGCATCGCGCTGGCGCGGCATGTGATCGCGCTGAGCGAGCTCGCATCGGGAGAGGTGGTGCGGCTGTTCGATGTGCAGGTCAAATGCCCGCAATCCTACTACCTCGTGTGCCCGCCGGAATCGCTGCAGAAACCGCAGGTGCAGGCATTCCGGGCGTGGCTGTTCGAGGAGCTGAAAAAGGATGGCCTGAGCTTGGGAATCCCGGCGGGATAAGTCGCGCAATACCTCGTGAATACGGCTGTCAGTAAGGCACAGCTTTTTTCTGTGCGCACTCTTATAGAACGACCTTCACCATCGGGTGCGAAGACAGCTCGCGATACAGGTTGTCGAGTTGCTCGCGGCTGGTGGCGAGCACGGTGACGGTCAGCGACAGGTAGTTGCCTTTCGATGAGGGCCGCATTTCCATTTTGCCTGCATGGAAAGTCGGGTCGTGGCGAACCACGACTTCGACCATGGTTTGGGCGAATGCATCTTGCATCGCGCCCATGATCTTGATCGGGAAGTCGCTCGGGTATTCGATGAGGGTATCGGTAGGCTGGGGCATGGCAATCTCCTGCGCGCCCCTGATGCGGGAGCGCGCGAACATGCCGGTATTTTACGCCCTCTTGGCTTCCTGATAGGCCGCGTACAGCTTCTTGAACACCGGGCCGGGCTTGCCGTCGGCGATGGTCTTGCCGTCGATGCTCACCACTGCCAGCACTTCCTTCGATGCGGACGACAGGATCACCTCATCCGCCGCGAAAACTTCTTCGCGCGAAATGCGGCGCGCTTCGAAGGGAATCCCGTGCTCTTCGCACAATTCTTCGAGAAAACCGTAGCGTATGCCTTCGAGGATGAGGTTGTCTTTCGGCGGAGCCAGCAGCTTGCCGTCCTTCACGATCCACACATTCGAGGCCGAAGCTTCGGTGAGGAAGCCGTCGCGGAACTGGATCGCCTCGACCACATTGTTTTCGGCCGCATGCTGAGCCGCGAGCACATTGCCCAGCAGCGATACCGACTTGATCTCGCAGCGCAGCCAGCGCTTGTCTTCCATCGAGACGCAAGCCACGCCGTTGTCGCGCGCTTCCTTGCTCGGCAGGACGATCGGGTTGGTCATGATGAAGACGGTCGGCGTCACTTCTTCCTTGGGGAAGGCGTGCCCGCGCTTTGCCACGCCGCGCGTCACCTGGATGTAGATGAGCTGGTCGTCGGCAGGATGGGCGTTCGACACCTTGTCGATCAATGCCATCCATTCTTCTTCGGTATGCGGATTGGGAATGCCGATGGACTTGAGGCTGCGGAACAGGCGCGCAAGGTGCTGCTTGCCGCGGAATGCCTTTCTTGCATACATCGGAATCACGTCGTAGATGCCGTCGCCGAAAATGAAGCCGCGATCGAGCACAGGAATCTTTGCTTCGGACAACGGCGTGAGTTCGCCATTGAGGTAAACCAGGGGGTCTTGCATGTCAGAAGTCCTTGGGGTTGCAATGACTCATTCTTGCATAACCGTAGTTGCGCAGCTATGCGGAATCGGCATGAAAAAACGCCGGAGCGCAGCAGCGCATCCGGCGTTTCGGGAGAAGTGCTTACGGTATTTATTTCATCCAGAGGCGTACCGAATCCCAGGCGCGTCCAAAGATGCTCGCCTGGTTCACTTGCTCCAGCGCCACCACCGGCAATTCGGTCAGCGGCTTGCCGTCGACCATCATCTTCAGCGTGCCGACCTTGCTGTTCTGCTGCACCGGCGCGACCAGCGGGTCCTTGCGCTCCAGCACCGGCTTCATCTTGTCGGCCACACCCTTGGGCACGGTAACGTAGATATCCTGCGTGAAGCCGATCTTCACCTGGCCTTGCGAACCCTTCCACACTTCCGGCGTCGCGACGGCCTGGCCCTTGGAATAGAGCTTCACGGTATCGAAGTTCTGGAACCCCCAGTTCAGGAGCTTCTGGCTTTCCTGCGAACGCACCTGGTCCGACGGCGTGCCGATCAGGACTGAAATCAGGCGGCGCTCGCCGCTGTTGCCGATGGGGCGATGCGCGGTCGCGATCAGGCAGTAGCCGGCAGACGAGGTGTGGCCGGTCTTCAGGCCATCGACGCTCGGATCCATCCACAGCAGGCGATTGCGGTTCTGCTGTTTGATCTTGTTGTAGGTGTATTCCTTGATCGAGTAGATCTTGTAGTCTTCCGGGTGATCGTAGATCACGTGCGTGGCCAGCGTCGCCAAGTCGCGCGCGGTCGAGTAATTGCCGGGATCGGGCAGGCCGTGGGCATTGGCGAAGTGCGTATTCTTCAGCCCCATGCGCTCTGCTTCGCGATTCATCAGCGTAACGAAGGACTCTTCGGTACCGGCTACCGCTTCGGACAGCGCCACCGCGGCGTCATTGCCGGACTGGATGATCAGGCCGTACAGCAGGTCGTTCACCTTCACCGGCGTGGCGGGATCGATGAACATCTTCGAGCTGCTCTTGTCGACTTTCCATGCACGCACCGAAACGTTGACCATCTGGTTCGGATCGAGGCGCTTTTCCTTGATCGCGGACGATGCGAGATAAGCGGTCATCAGCTTGGCCAGTGATGCCGGTTCGATGCGTGTGTCCGGATCGTAGGATGCAAGCACCTGCCCGCTGGTGGCGTCGAGCAGCAGCCAGGATTTGGCGTCGATGGTGGGAGCAGGAACCGCTTGCGCGAACGCGACGGACCAGCAAAAGAGTGTGGCAGCAAGGGCCGCGAATAGTTTTTTCATCGGTTGTTCAGACGGAAACACCGCACAGTCACGCGGTAGATGGCAAGGGGAAACGAGCTGCGAATTATAGCCCCGCAGAATTAAGCGAGACTGAAAACATGCCAGCCCAGCAAGCAAGTTTTCAGCTGCTTTTTCAGCGATGCCACATTTCGACCACGAAATTCTTTATATGTTGCAACTTGCGGTGAAAAAAGTGATCGGCACCGGGGATGACGAGCACCGGCAAGTCCTGCGGACGCGCCCAGTCGAGCACGTCTTTCAGCGGAATGGTGTCGTCGAGTTCGCCGTGGATGAGGATGGTGTTGGCCGGCACGTCGGGCATCGCCCACTTGCCGGCGGCGGAACCGACCAGTACCAGCCGTTCCGCCGGCGTGCCCTGTGCGATCAGCCGCTGTTGCAATTGCGATTGCACGAAGGTGCCGAAAGAGAAACCTGCCAGCGCTACCGGCAAGCCTGGCAGTTCGCGCTGCATGTGTTCCAGCAGCAATGCCATGTCGTCGGTTTCGCCCCGGCCGGCATCATGATCTCCCTCCGATTTGCCGACGCCGCGGAAATTCATCCGTGCGGTGGCGTAACCGATTGCCACGAAGGCGCGCGCCAGCGTCTGGGCTACCTTGTTGTCCATGGTGCCGCCGTAAAGCGGATGCGGATGCGCGACGAGCGCGATGCCGCGCGGCGTGGCGTTCTCGGGCAGGTCGAGTGCGCACTCGAGGTTGCCGGCCGCTCCGGTGATGGAAAAGTAACGGGTTTGCGAATTCATATTTTCAAGCGCTCGACAACCTTGCCGCCGACGATGTGCTGGTCGATGATTTCGTCGATGTCGTGGGTGTCGACATAGGTGTACCAGGTGCCCTGCGGATAAATCACAACCACCGGTCCTTCCTCGCAGCGGTCGAGGCAGCCGGCCTTGTTGATGCGGACCTTGCCCTGTCCGTTAAGGTTGAGTTGCTTGATGCGGCTCTTCGCATGTTCCTGCGCGGCCTGGGCGCCCTTGTCGGCGCAGCAGGGACGTCCTCCGTCGCGCTGGTTGAGGCAGAAGAAGACGTGGTGTTCGTAATACGGCTTGTCGCTCATGGCAGTCCTATCGTCCAAAGCCGAAATTCTACACCCCGCTCATTTCCGGTTCTGGCGATGCATCGGATGCCACAGGAAGTACAACGCGAAGAAGGGCCAGACCAAAGAGAGAAACTGCGCGGCGCCGTTGAAGTTGAGGAATTTCCCCTGGATCCAGGCTTGCATGGTCGACACGAAATACGGGTTAGCCGGCACGAAATTGACGGCGATGTAGCTCAGCAACAGGCTGACTGCCGCTAGCCTTCGCTGCGCGACCTGCGGCGCGAAGGCCAGCCCGGACAGCATCAGTCCGCCCACCAGCAGCCCGCCCTTGGCGCCCGGCGTGAGCCAGACGAAGGCATTTTGCGGCGCGAAGTACAGTGCGCTGGTCAGGGATTTGACGCCGAGCGCGATCAGCAGCAAGCCCGCCAGCAACGCGGCGCGCGGCGCGTGCTTGCGCAACAGGCAGGACGCCGTCAGCAGTGCTCCGGCCAGGCCGCAGGCGGTGATGATGGTTTCCGCCAGCCAGTATTCCTGCGCGGAGAGTTCGAGTCCGTTGCGCAGCAAGGCGCCGAGGTCGACCGGCGTATCCAACCATTGCGCCAGCCATTCGGAAAGGATAGGCAGGATCTGTCCGTGGCCGAACAGATAACCCTGCGGATAGATTTGCGCCAGCGGCCACAACCCGGCCACGATGAGCCCGCGCCCGGCCTCGTGCACGAACCATTGCTTGCGCAATTGCAGCAGGCGACTCTGTTCAAGGAAAGCACGCGTCAGCATGACACCGGCAATGGCGCCGAGCAGCGCCCCGCCTTCATTGGTCAGGAAATCGAGATTGGAGGCGACGCGGCTCGGCAGCCAGGTCTGCACCGCTTCCATCGTGAAAGACAGCAATGCTCCGGCGCAGGTGGCGATCACGGCGGCCGGCAGGCCGCGCACATGCGGATACAGCGCGAACACCACGAGAATGCCGAAGGGCATGTAGCCGATGATGTTGGTGACGACATCGAAGCCGGTCCAGTA
>DASVLM010000850.1:0-3922 GCA_036384875.1 Noviherbaspirillum sp. | reverse complement strand
GTTCGGCACTGCCCTACCGCATCGACCTGTTCGGCGACACCATCGAAACCATCCGCACCTTCGACGCCGATACGCAGCGCTCGCTGTATCCGGTGCGCGAAGTACGCATGCTGCCGGGCCGCGAATTCCCGATGGACGAGGCATCCCGCACCGCTTTCCGCGGCCGCTGGCGTGAAGAGTTTGAGGGTGATCCGTCGAAATCGCCGATCTACAAGGACATCGGCAACGGCATCGCGCCGGCAGGCATTGAATACTACCTGCCGCTGTTCTTCGAAGAGACGGCAACGCTGTTCCAGTATGTCGCGCAAGATGCGACCTTCGCCTTGGTCGGCGATATCGACGGCGCCATCAAGCGCTTCTGGAGCGATACGCAGTCGCGCTACAAGTTCCTGAAGGCCGACCGCGACCGGCCGCTGCTGCCGCCGGAACGCATCTTCCTGACGGATGAGGATTTCTTCACCCTGGCAAAGCCGCACGGACGCTGGGTCATCCAAGGTTCAGACTCGGCTTCCGAGATCTCCGCGCCGATTCCCAATATCGCCGTCAACCGGCGCACCGACGATCCACTGACCAACCTGCGCTCCTACCTCTTGCAGTCCGGCCGGCGCGTCATGATCTGCGCGGAATCGAATGGCCGGCGCGAAACCCTGCAGCAGTATTTCCGCGATTTCGACCTGACGCTCGACGCTTGCGAAGGCTTCGCCGACTTTGCCAACGGCAGCTCCAAACTCGTACTTGGCGTCGCGCCGCTGCATGCCGGCTTCGAGCTGAACGCCGGCGACAGCAACCTTGCCTTCATCACCGAAACCGAGCTGTATGCCGGCAGCGGACGCCGCGCCGGACGCCGCAAGCAGGAAGGCGTGACGCAGGTCGAGTCCATGGTGCGCGACCTGTCTGAGCTCAAGGTCGGCGATCCGGTCGTGCATGTCAATCACGGCATCGGGCGCTACCTCGGCCTGGTCAGCATGGACCTTGGCGATGGCGAGACGGAGTTCCTGCATCTGGAGTATGCGAACGACACCAAGCTCTATGTGCCGGTGTCACAGTTGCACGTCATCTCGCGCTACTCGGGTGCCTCGCCGGAAGATGCGCCGCTGCACACGCTTGGCTCCGGCCAATGGGAAAAGGCAAAGCGCAAGGCAGCGCAGCAGATTCGCGACACCGCGGCCGAGCTGCTCAACCTGTATGCCCGCCGCGCCGCCCGCCAGGGCCACGCCTTCCAGTATTCCGCGCGCGACTACGAAGCCTTCGCCGAAAGCTTCGGTTTCGAGGAAACGCCCGACCAGAGCGCCGCGATCAATGCCGTCATCCAGGACATGACCAGCGGCAAACCGATGGATCGCCTGATCTGCGGCGATGTCGGCTTCGGCAAGACCGAGGTGGCTTTGCGCGCGGCCTTCGTCGCTGTCATGGGCGGCAAGCAGGTTGCCATCCTCGCGCCGACCACGCTGCTGGCAGAACAGCATGCCTCCACGTTTGCCGATCGCTTCGCCGACTGGCCGGTGAAGATTGCAGAGCTGTCGCGCTTCCGCACCGGCAAGGAAGTCACTGCAGCAATCAAGGGACTCGCCGAAGGCACGATCGACATCGTGATCGGCACCCACAAGCTGCTGTCGAATGAAGTGAAGTTCTCCCGTCTCGGCCTGGTGATCATCGATGAAGAGCACCGCTTTGGCGTGCGCCAGAAAGAAGCGCTGAAAGCCTTGCGCGCCGAAGTCGATGTGCTGACGCTGACGGCAACGCCGATCCCGCGCACGCTCGGCATGGCGCTGGAAGGCTTGCGCGATTTCTCCGTCATCGCCACCGCACCGCAAAAGCGCCTTGCGATCAAGACCTTCGTGCGCCGCGAGGACGACTCGGTGATTCGCGAAGCCTGCCTGCGCGAACTGAAGCGCGGCGGACAGGTGTATTTCCTGCATAACGAAGTCGAAACCATCCAGAACCGCAAGGCGATGCTGGAAGAGCTGCTGCCCGAAGCGCGCATCGCCGTCGCCCACGGTCAGATGCATGAACGCGACCTGGAAAAGGTAATGCGCGATTTCGTGTCGCAGCGCTCGAACATCCTGCTCTGCACCACCATCATCGAAACCGGCATCGACGTGCCGACGGCGAACACTATCATCATGCATCGCGCCGACAAGTTCGGCCTCGCCCAGCTGCATCAGTTGCGCGGCCGGGTCGGACGCTCGCATCACCAGGCGTATGCCTACCTGCTGGTACACGATGTCAACGGACTGACCAAGCAGGCGCAGCGCCGGCTGGAAGCGATCCAGCAGATGGAGGAACTGGGCAGCGGCTTCTATCTCGCCATGCACGATCTCGAAATCCGCGGCGCCGGTGAGGTGCTCGGCGAAAACCAGTCGGGCGAAATGCAGGAGATCGGCTTCCAGCTCTACTCCGACATGCTCAACGAAGCGGTGCGTTCGCTCAAGAACGGCAAGGAGCCCGATCTCGCCGCGCCGCTGTCCACCACCACGGAAATCAACCTGCACGTCCCCGCCCTGCTGCCGCAGGATTATTGCGGCGATGTTCACGAGCGGTTGTCGCTGTACAAGCGCTTCGCCAACTGTGCAGACCAGTCCGCGATTGACGACTTGCAGGAAGAACTCATCGATCGTTTCGGCAAGATGCCGGATGCCGCGAAGGCCTTGGTAGAAACTCACCGGCTGCGGATTTCGGCCGTGCAGGTGGGAATTGTTAAAATCGACGCCCATGCCGAATCGGCCGTCCTGCAGTTCCAGCCGAATCCGCCGATCGATGCGATGCGCATCATCGAGCTGGTACAAAAGAATCGCAGCATCAAGCTGAACGGCCAGGACAAGCTGCGCATTACTGCGAGCATGCCGGACCTTGCCGCGCGGGTATCGCAGATCAAGGGAACGATTCGTTCCCTGGCTGGATAAATACGGAATCAACCCTACGAGCGACCCATAATGAATCTCGTTCTTCAAAGCCTTGCAGCCGACACTTCCACCATCCAGCGCATTGCCAGCCTGGCCGATGCACAGCGCATCGTTCCGCTTGGCGGCACCGCTTGGCGCTGCGAAGGCGTGGCGTTGTCCGATGCAGTAAAAGCGCGCGTCGAAGAGGAATGCCTGACTGCCAAGGTCGATTGCACTTTCATCCAACCCGGTCGCAAGCTCGCCGACTTTGGCCTGGTGACGATGGACATGGATTCAACATTGATCACCATCGAATGCATCGACGAAATCGCCGACATGCAGGGCTTGAAGCCGCAGGTCGCGGAGATCACCGAAGCGGCAATGCGCGGCGAGCTTGAGTTCCGCGAAAGCCTCACACGTCGAGTCGCCCTGCTCAAGGGACTGGATGCGACAGCGCTGCAGCGCGTCTACGACGAGCGCCTGCGCCTTTCGCCTGGTGCGGAAAAGATGCTGCAGGCGGTGCAGGCTGCCGGACTCAAGACCCTGCTGGTGTCAGGCGGCTTCACCTTCTTCACCGACCGCATGAAGTCCCGGCTCGGACTCGATTACACGCATTCCAACGTATTGGAAATCGTCGACGGCAAGCTGACCGGCAAGGTGGTGGGCGGCATCGTCGACGCCGAGGAAAAAAAGAATACGGTCGAGCGCGTCTGCGCGGAATTAGGCATCCCGTCCAGCAAAGCCATCGTCATGGGCGACGGGGCCAACGACTTGAAGATGATGGGCATTTCCGGCCTGTCCGTTGCCTTCCGCGCCAAGCCCGTTGTTCGTGCGCAAGCAGACGTTGCCTTGAATTTTGTAGGATTGGACGGCATCTTGCCCCTGTTCGAATAACCTCCCGGAGAACTGCATGGCACAGGAACTCGTATTCGACGAAAAGCTGCAGTCCGTAAAGAATCTCGCGTGGTGGCTGTATATCTTCCACGGCGCCAGCTTCCTGTTCTCCCTCGGAATGTTTTCCTTCATTCCGCTCATCATCA
>DASVLM010000849.1:0-1869 GCA_036384875.1 Noviherbaspirillum sp. | reverse complement strand
CCGTTTTGCCCTCAAACGCAAGCGGATTGCCCGCTATCAGGGACAGCGCGCGCTGCTTCGTCATGCGTTCGCCCTGAAATTCAATCACATCCTGCTGGCCATCAGCCCCTCGGACACACCGGAGGACCTGATTTCGCGCTTTAACGCGACTCTCGAGGCAGAAGATGCTGAGTATCAGGCCAGCCCGATGGGTATGGCAGCCAAGGCCGAAATGGACCGCAAGATTCAGGACGCACAGGCGGAAACAACGTCACTGGAAGCTGCGCTTCCCGCAACACTGGAGGGCCCGCTCTCGGGCGTAGTCGAGTGGATGATGCGCTTCGTCGTTTCGGCTGGTTGGGTCCGTGTCACGTATGATGCGGACAACATTGGGGCACAGTTCAAGGACGCAGGATTCAAGGTGAACGACTTCGTCGGTGACGATTTCAAGGACGAATTGCAATCGTCCCCTGATGCGCTGGGCCGCTACCTCATCGGCCAGTTCCTCGACCTTCTGTCGCAGAAATGCGGTTTCCCGGACCACCTCTTCCAACGCTTCGTTGAAGAGTACCGCGAGATGGTCGCCGAAGCGTAACGGCAACGTTGTAGATAATTAAAAAATCCCCGGAGCGAAGCTGCCGGGGATTTTTGTTGACGCAAGTTTGATGCGGAACTGAGTGTCAGGCGGGTTCGGCTTCCTTGACTTCATCCACCGACTTCACACCCGGGAACTGTTTAAGGACATCCCGGATGGACTCGAACTCGTGCTGTGAAACACGCGCAAACGTAATCTGGATATCATCGCTGCCCGGCTTCGCGCTGCTCGGCTGGATGCCAAACTGACGTACTCGTTCACCTGCATTGCCAAGCGCCTTCGAAATGGCGTCAATGTCAAGCGTACCCTGCGTAGCTACAAGCGAAAGCTTGCGGTTCTGCTTGGGGGAGAAGAGACGGTTTTCCAGCGGCTTGCCCGCGAGGATGATGAGCATGATGACTGTTGCGGCCACGGCACCTACATAAAGGCCACCACCAACGGCCAGGCCTACGGCAGCCACTGCCCAAAGGCTTGCTGCCGTGGTCAGGCCACGGATGACTTCGCCGCGCAGCAGAATGGAGCCTGCGCCGAGAAAGCCGATGCCTGACACCACCTGCGCTGCCATCCGGGACGGGTCCAGATTGAAGCGCGGGTCCGAATGCATCTCCGGAAAACCATACGCGGAAACAATCATCACGAGACACGCGCCTACGCTCACCAGCATATGCGTGCGAAGACCCGCAGCCCAGTGAAGCCGTTCACGCTCGAAACCGATAAGGCCGCCCAGGACTGCGGCAAGGACCAGTCGCGCGATAAGTTCCCAATTACTCAACATGATGCGTGCCTTACCTTTTTCTATGAATTAGTTAAGCAACAGTATATTCGTTGACAATTATCAAATCAATGAGAAATATTGCTTAACGAACGTCGAAAACCAGGGTCCCGGTGTTGCTGCCAACATTCGTGCGATACGTCAGGATGGTCTGAATGCTGCGTGTTCTTCCATCGGTCTGGGAGGGGCGGAACGTAGCGACACTCTGGGTCTGCGCACCATTACTGGTCACCACCAGGGTAATCGGGTCGCCCAGATTGCCAACAACGCGCTTGAGCGTCTCGTCGAACTGCGCGCGGGGCACATTTCCAGAAAAGCGCAGGCCTTCTACCTTGCCGCCGGCCAGCACAGCCTGGAAGCTGCTGAAATTCAAGCCGCCGTACTGCTCAGGTGCCGCGATATCCACGTTACCATTAATAACCTGTGCGCCCGTCTGCGTCAGTGCCACGTCAAACTTGAGAGGCAGGTTGCCTGCCGCGCCGCCTTTTGAGATTTTGCAGCCATACGGACCCTTGCTATGGGA
>DASVLM010000848.1:0-7939 GCA_036384875.1 Noviherbaspirillum sp. | reverse complement strand
CCGCCGCAGGCGCAGCGACTGGAAATGCATGCGGATACGCTGCATGCCGGCATCGCGGTCCGGCGAATCGAGGTTGGCGAACACGCCCATCACGGCGTGGAATGCGGCGGTATCGGCGGCTTTGAGCACGCTGTCGGCCTCCAGCGAACGCTGGATCTGCTCGAAGGACCGCAACAGATGGTTTTTCTCGTGGAAGACGAACAGCGCGATCACCACCGCATAAGTGAGCAGCGCGCTGAACACCATCAAGCCTTTGATGCGCACGGAAAGAACGAAGGGCTTGCGTGCGGGAGTCCCTGCAGCTGCTGATGCGGCTGATGCGGCTGCCGCTTCCGGCTGCTTGGTGGAATCGATGCTCATGACAAGCTGCGATGCGCCTGCCCGCTCACACGGCTGCCGGCGCTCCGTGACAGAGCCAAAAAGAATAACGCCGGCCACGCAGGGCCGGCACCTGGTTGTGTTGGATTTCGTTTAACCATATTCATGCAAGCCGGGCCCGAACAAATGTGCGCCAAGCAGGCAGGCCATGGTGCCGGCAAAGCCGACGATACTCCACCATGCCATGCCGTACAGCCGCCAGTGCCTCATGTTGCGAACGTAAAAATACGATGCATAGATGCACCACGCAAGGAACGACCAGGCTTCCTTCGCCTGCCACGCGCGGTAACCTCCGCCGGTGTCATGCATCCACAGTGCTCCAAGCACTGCGGCAAATGTGAAGGCAGGAAAGCCGGCGAGTATCGCACAATGCATGAACCGGCCGATACCTTCGAACTCGCCCGCTACGCCGGTTCTGCTGCCGCCAGGCCGCAGCAAGCACGCCGTTCCCATGGCGGCCGCCACCGCAAATGCGCCGTAGCCGACAAAGGTCCCCAAAACCTGCGCATATATCCAATAGCCACGAACCACGGGGATACGGATGCCCTCCAGCGCCTGGCCGGTCGCTGCCAGCCAACCCTGATACCCGATCGCACCGAGTACGATAAGCATGACGAAGGGGCCCGCCGCGCGCGACCTGTACACATGCTCCATGACGAGGTAACTCACCACGGTGGCCGCAATGAAAAAAGCCATCGCTTCATACAGCACGTTCAGCGGCAGATGGCCGGGATGATGCAGCACATAGGTTTCGACCCATCGCACAAAGAGCGCCAGCACGGCGCCGGCCGCGCCGATGCCAGCCACCCAGGACGCCCACTTGCCGATACCTTTTGACGGCATCGCGAAATCGCAGAAATACAGAATGGACGACGCTGCCAGGAACAGGTTGGCGTAGCCGGCTGCCTTGAAGGCATGGAGCTGGCGGAGGGAAATAGCGGAGACGAGGATATCGGTTTCAACATACTCGACGACGCCGATCGCCACCATGATGGCAAACAGCAGGCCGGACCAATACAACACCGCCGTCGACTGGCGGCCGCGCAGGATTTCGTCGCGAATGAATTGCTGGTCCATGAACATGCCTGTTAGCACGGCATTTGTTGAGCCGCCCCTGATTTTTCTCTTCAATTGGCCCGCTTTCGAATCGCGGGCATTTAGCAATAAGCAAGTTTGATTCCATCTGGCGAAATCGTACGCAGGCGCCGAAAGCAGGCATTTGTGCCACAAGCCTCGCCGCGCGGCTCTGTTTTTTCCCACAAATGAAAAGTGCGGCGTCTCTTTTTCCGGATTCGGGAATCGCCTTGATCCAGATACGGTTCAGCCCTGTATTCATGGCATTCCCAATTGGCATGTTAATTGCTGACCTGCAATTGCGAAACGCGTCACGTTGTCATTTGCATTACCTCTGATCGCGAACCGCATTCTTTTCACCTGGGAGAAACAATGAGAGTCAAATTCATCAGCGCTGCAGTTGCAGCAGGCTTGTTGGTAGCGGCCGGTCACAGCCTGGCCGCCGATGGCAAAGCCGTTTACGAAGCTACCTGCGCCGCCTGCCACGCAACCGGCGCGGCCGGCGCACCGAAGTTCGGCGACAAAGCTGCGTGGGCACCGCGCATCAAGACGGGCGCAGCAACACTGCACACATCCGCGCTCAAGGGCAAGGGCATCATGCCTCCCAAGGGCGGCAATGCCAGCCTGCCCGACGCCGACGTCATCGCGGCCGCTGATTACATGATCAATCACGCCAAGTAATACGCACGATACGACAAGCGCAATACGCGCAATGCGGCAGGCGCTCCCTCAGCGCCTGCCGCGCGTCCTCCCGAGGGAGGCGCTTTCGCTGGCAGGTCCCTTGCCCTTGCACCTGCAGCTTATGTAAGCGGTCTGTTGAAAAATGTAGCGAGCCGGGACGAATGCAAAACCTCCCGGGCGTCTCGAACAATGCGGGCAGCAGTTTTTCAACGGCCTGTTGGCCGGGCAAACACCTCTGGAGCAGCACGGAATGAATCGCCTGGTAACCGCCCTGATGGGTGCAGCGGAAAAGGAATCGTCATTCCGGTTCCGCTTGCGCCTTGTCACTGCCACTTTCTTCGTTGCCACCGCAGCATTGGCAACCTTATTCGCTTCGCTGGCGATCCATGTGCATACCCTGAGCCGCCAGAAGGATGCGGAAGTCATGGCCGCCAATCAAAGTTCGGCATTGGAAGAACGCCTGGAACGCTCGCTCTCTTCCACTTATGCGCTCGCCGCCGTGCTGCGGCAGGGGAACGGCAAGATCGCGCGATTCGATGAACTCGCCGGCGAAATGCTGCATATCTACGGCGGCATCGCCAGCCTGCAACTGGCGAAAGACGGCATCGTCTCCGATGTCGCTCCACGAAAGGAAAACGCAAAGGTCTTGGGGCACGATCTGCTCAAGGACCCGTCGCGGAACAAGGAAGCGCTGCTTGCCGTGCAAAGCCATGCGCTCACGCTGACCAGACCGCTGGAACTGCTCCAGGGCGGCCTTGCCGTCATCGGGCGCCTTCCGGTTTACCTGCCGGACGACGCAGGCCGTGACACCTTCTGGGGTTTCACCATCGCCATCATCCGCATTCCCAACCTGTTGACCAACAGCGGCCTTCCGGCGCTCCCGCACAACGGGTACCGTTACAAACTGTCCTACGCACCAACGGGCGAGGAATCCCGCGTCGTATTTGCACAATCCGACGCACAGCCGATGCTTTCCCCGGTGGCGCGCACCATCGACATCCCGAACGGACACTGGTACCTCGACATCGAGCCGGCACAGGGCTGGGTCGACCCGCTGGCGCCTGTTATCGCCGGCATCACCGTATTCCTTCTGGCGCTCTGCGCAGCGTGGGTCGCTCACACGACGTTCAAGCAGCCGCTGATCTTGCGCCGGCGGGTCGAGCAGCGCACCAGCGAACTCGCTCGCAGCAACCATGCGTTGTCGCTCGAAATCGCGCAACGCAAGCGCGCGCAGGATGAAGCACAGCATCTGAGCCAGATGTACAGCGCGCTGAGTCGCACCAACGGCGCGATTGTCCGCATCGGCGACCGCGAAAAGTTGCTGGAGGAGATCTGTCGGACGGCGGTCGAGCACGGGGGATTTGCGCTGGCGCGCATCGCGTTGAAGAATCCCGACGATGGCCGCTGGCATTGGGTTGCCCGCTGCGGAGAAAACGTCAGCCTGCCGCACTGCGACGAAATGATGCCGAATTTATTCGATGCCGGGTCGGTGCGTGGAAAGGGCAATATCATCAAGATCTGCAGCGACATCGACGCGGACAATGTTTGCCCGCTCTGTCCTGCTGCCGAAATTGCAGGCTTCCGTTCGCACGCGGTGCTGCAACTGCGCCAGGACAATCGCACTGTCGGCCTGTTCAGTCTCTATGCCAGCGAGCCGGACTACATCGACGAGAAGCAACTCCAGCTGCTGGACGAAATGGTGTCCGACGTCTCGTTCGCGCTGGACAATATCGAACGCGAGGCCAACCGCAGAAAAACCGAAGACAAACTGCGCAAGCTCTCGCTCGCCGTCGAGCAAAGCGCCAGCGCGGTCATGATCACCGACCGCGACGGCATCATCGAATACATCAATCCCTGGTTCACGCGCATCAGCGGTTACCCTCCCGAAGAAATCATCGGCAAGACACCGAGCATCCTGAAAGCACCTGAGACCCATCCGGAAACCTACAAGCGCCTGTGGGAAACGCTGTTGTCGGGCAAGGAATGGACCGGCGAGCTGCACAACACCAAGAAGAACGGCGAGCTCTATTGGTGCCTGGAGACGATTTCCCCGCTCAAGAACGATGCCGGCGAAATCACACATTACGTCGCCGTGACGGAAGACATCAGCGAACGCAAGCAGAACGAGCAGACCATACGCCATCTCGCTTTCCACGACGCGCTGACCGGCTTGCCGAATCGCCGCCTGTTCAACGATCGCCTTCATCAGGCAGTGGTGTCGCGACAGCGGCGCAATGGCGGATTCGCGCTGATGCTGCTCGACCTCGACCGCTTCAAGACCGTCAACGATTCGCTCGGCCACGATACCGGCGACGCCCTGCTCAAGGCAGTCGGCGAACGGCTGCTGTCGTGCACGCGCGCAGGCGACACGCTGGCGCGCATGGGCGGCGATGAATTCGCCCTCTTGGTACTCGACATCGATCATCCCGAAGACGTGGCGCACCTGGCCAGGAAACTCACCAGCGTGCTGGAAGAACCTTTCCAACTGTACGGCCACGAAATCTTTGCCACCACCAGCATCGGCATCACCATGTTCCCGACCGATGCCAGTGATGCCGATGCGCTGGTCAAGAATGCCGATATCGCCCTGTACCGCGCGAAGGACATGGGGCGCGACAACTTCCAGTTCTTCACCGAAGACATGAATGCTGCAATGCTGCAGCGGCTGCAACTGGAAACAAGCATGCGCTGGGCGGTGGAACGCGGCGAGTTCATGCTGCATTACCAGCCGCAAATCGACGTCGGTTCCGGTGCAATCCATGGCTGCGAAGCGCTTATCCGCTGGCGCCATCCGGAACTCGGCATGGTGCCGCCATCGCAATTCATCCCGCTGGCAGAGGAATCCGGCCTGATCAGCCAGATCGGCGAATGGATACTGCGTACCGCGTGCAGGCAGGCGAAGGAATGGGAGCTGGCCGGTTGTCCGACTCGCATCGCGGTCAACCTGTCGGCGCGCCAGTTCCATCAGGGGAATCTCGCGGAACTCATCGGAAACCTGCTCGCGGAATTCGAGCTGCACGCATCCCTGCTGGAGGTCGAGATCACCGAAGGCACCGTCATGTCGGACTCGACGCAGACGCTCTCCATGCTGGATGAACTGCATGCGATGGGCATACAGATTTCGATCGATGACTTCGGCACCGGCTACTCTTCGCTCGCCTATTTGAAGCGGCTGCCGATCCAGGTGCTGAAAATAGATCAGTCCTTCGTGCGCGACATCCACACCGACGCCGACGACCGTGCGATCGTGACCGCCGTCATCGCGCTGGCACACAGCATGAAACTGAAAGTCGTAGCGGAAGGCGTCGAAACACACGAACAGCTTGCCTTCCTGAGCGAACATGGCTGCGATGTGGTGCAGGGTTACCTGTTCAGCAAGCCGGTGAGTGCGGAGAACGCAAGCGCTCTTCTGCTGGCTGCGTTGCGACCAACGGCCTGATTCGTCTCGAACATCCTCCATCCTTTGTTGAACGCAAAAAAAACGGCTGCCTGCGGCAGCCGTAAATCTCTGTCGAAACAGAGCGAGAGACATTCGTTCATCGTTCGCGCATTGCTGCGGGAATCAACGCGTCAGCACCACCTTCTGGTACAGGCCGCCGTAAAAAAAATCCTTTTGCATCCCCGCAAGCTTCACATCCTCGGGCAGGAAGCTTTCAAGTTCATTCGAAAACAGATCGCGTGCATACGGCTCCAGCCTGCGCAGCAAAATCTGCAGAGGCAAGCCAAGCGGATTCCAGCGCGACGGCTGGTGGTAATCGACGATCACGATCTTCCCGCCAGGCTTCACTACCCTGCACGCTTCGGCCAGTGTGCGGCGACGCACCGCCTCCGGCTGTTCGTGCAGGAGAAAGAACATCAGCACCTGGTTGAAGCTTGCATCCGGGAATCCCATTGCCGCCGAATCTCGCTGCCACAGTGTCACGCCGGACTTCGACGGCAACTTGCGGCGCAGGTTGGCGAGCTGGACCGGCAGCACATCGACCACATGCAATTCGCCCTTGCCATCGAGAGCGGTGTGCAAGCGCGGAGTGAGGTCACCATACACGCAGGCAACCTGCAACGTGCGCCCTTGCGGCGCCTGTACGAGATCGGCCAATGCGATGTCCCGCAACCGCCGATAATTCCCGAACAGGATCAGGTTCACCAGCCATTCGCGCTCGAAAAATCGAACGGCATTCGGATGCACATAGGCCCACCAGTAAATCTTTTGCAGGTATGCCGGCACGGCGACACGTTGTGAGGATCGCGGGCTTTCGCATGCTCCGCCCGGATCGCAATCGGTGCCTGCACTTGCATGGTCTTGCGTCAGCAGCCGGCTCATCGTCGTCCTGCTCCCGACATTCCTTTGGCAGCGTTAATCGCGCATTCGGAAAATCGCTGGCCATCGCGTGCGCAGATGAATCGATGTGCATTCAAAGTCACGGACCCCAGATAAAAAAAGGGCCGCTCCGTCCACAACGTGGTAGCCGGAGGCGGCCGTCAAGGGAGGATCACACTCTACAACACATGCCGCGGGAACCGCCGCATGTCGCTCTCCTTGTATGCACATTGTGTGCCAGCACGACAGGAAACATGGAATAAGGACTGTTTGGCGGCATGCAGGCAAAAAAATGCCGGCAAACCGCGCCGGCAGAGGAGGAATGGAGGTCGGATTGCATGCTCGGCCAGTTCATTGCACTGCCGGCCAGTCTCATCAATTGGAAAGCAGCGCTCCCAACTTCTCGAAATCAAGGATCTTGATTTTTCTTCCCGCTACCGAGACAAGACCATCGGAACTGAGATCGTGCAGGAGACGCGACAAGGTTTCGGGCGTGAGCGAAAGACGTGACGCGACCAGCGTCTTGCTGGCCACAAGCTCGATGCAATCGTTGCCCTGATACTGGCTCTGACGCAGCAAGTAGCCGCACAGGCGCTGCTTGGCAGTCTGCAGTGAATAGCTTTCCACATCGCGCACCAGCGTATAGAACTGGCGTCCGACGCAGAACATCAGCTCCTGTGCGAAGCCGAAATTTTCCTTTGCGACCGAGAGCACTTTTTCGCGCGTGGTATGGAGCAGCATGGAGTCCGCGGTCGTCTTGACGAAGGCGAGATGCGTGCGGTCCAGCAGCATTTCGCTCAGGCCGAAGCATTTGTTCTGGCCGAGGATGGCGAGCGTCTTCTCGCTGCCGTCCTTACGATCGAAGCCGACCTTGACCTGGCCATAAACGAGAATGTACACGCCCTTCGGCGCATCGCCCTGGCTGACCACGCAGGTATTCGCCATTGCGCGAATAGGCTGCGTGCCGCCGGTGATTTCATCGAGCTGGCGGTCGTCGAGCATCTTGTACAGGGTTGTGTTCGACAGGATGCGTTTGATGTTCTGCGTATGCATGGCGTGCTCTTGCGGTGACGGTTCACTCAGTATGTCCGGCGGCCATCCGGCACACCGACGACTATCGATTTCAGGAAAGCTTCTTAACCGAAATCAACCTGTTTGCAGGATATCGGCTGGTCGTGAAAAATTAATGATTTGAATCAATTTTTTCCAAAGCGGCGCCGCAACGATGACGGTTCGTCTATTGACCTGCAAAGCATGGTTTGCAATATATTGACGAGGCTTCGGAATTTGATTGATCTGAGTCAACCGGAGCCGATCCATTCGCATCGGGCTGCAATTCGTGCAAGGTGGAATTCCTTATCTCAGGTCAAGGAGGCGCCCCTGTGTCGAGCGCGACAATGGGACATCCTGCGGAGTCGGCATGAAGACGATTTGCGATTATCTTGCAGCGGAGCACGTGCGTTGCGATCAACTGTTTGCCAAGGTCGA
>DASVLM010000847.1:0-2848 GCA_036384875.1 Noviherbaspirillum sp. | reverse complement strand
CAGCATTGACGAAGTCGCCCAACGCCTCGGCCTCGCAACAATGAGCATTCGCCGCATGATCGATCGAGGGGAGTTCATTTCCCCGATTCAGGTGTCACCACGTCGCGCCGCCTTCAACGAGGCAGAGGTTGATGCCTGGCTCGCCAGTCGCCCGCGCGGCAAGTTCCCGCAGCCAGCCCAGTTTGTCACTGACGATGCGGCGTAGAGCATCGATACCCAGGAGGATTGCCTGATGCCCCGAGTTCCAGACCTCAATCCGGTGCAGGCCGACACCCGGCCGCTAACAGGGTTCCGTGCGGACCCGAGTGTCGATAATCCGAGCCTGGCCGCGATTCCCGGTCAGCAGACGCAGCAGCTCGGAGCGGCGATGTCGGGCGCGGGAGAGGCGGCAATGCGCATTGCTACCGACATGCAGGAGCAGATCAACTACAGCCAGGTGGCACAGCAGTACAGCATTCTGCGTGACAAAGCCAACGACCTCAAATTCAATACCGCCACTGGATGGTTGAATCAGCAGGACGGGGGTCTATCGGCGGCCGACCGTGCTAGCGGGATGAGTCTCCCTGATGAATATTCGGGGAAACTGAAGGAGGTCATCAGCGACCTGTCGACCAAGCTCGGCAATGATGCGCAGCGCCGGGCGTTCGCCATGCGTGCCAATGAATTCGCCGCATCTTGGAACGGCGAAGTGCAGGCGCACACTCTCAACGAGTGGAAGCACAACCAGCTCAGCCTCGCTGACGGAGAGATCAAGAACGCGGTAGACGACGCAACATTGAACTACTCCGATCCGGTCAAGGTGGATACTGCCATCAAGAACGCGCAGCGTGCAGTCATCAATGCGGGGCAAGCTAACCATGAGTCGGGAGTGGAGATTGCCGCCAAGATGAAGGCAACGGCCAGCACGATCCACTCGCACGTAATCAACGCGGCGCTGAAAGAAAACAACTCGACCTACGCACTGAAATACATCAACGATTTCAAGGATCAATTGACTGCCGATGATTTGCTTTCGGTCCTTGGAGCGTCGAGGCAGGTCAACGCGAGTCAGATCGGGCAAGCCGTCACAAATAGGGCCACGCAATATTTTTCAGACCGCATTGCGCCCACCAATATGGACAAGATGCAGGGCATCACTGCTGAAACGGAAAGCGGTAACCGAGATTTCAAGCCTGATGGCACGCCGGTTACGTCTTCCAAAGGAGCTCTGTACTCGATGCAGGTCATGCCGGCGACTGCGAAAAATCCAGGCTTTGGTATCGCACCGGCGAAGGACGATTCACCGGCGGAATATAACCGGGTCGGCCGTGACTTGTTGCAAGCAATGCTGCAGAAGTATGGTACTCCCGCGATGGCGTGGGCCGCCTACAACGCTGGGTCGGGCACGCTTGACGACGCGATCAAGAAGGCCGATGCCGCGGGTTCTCCGCAGAACTGGATGGCGTACATGCCACCGGAAACCCAGAACTATGTCAAGACCAACATGGAAAAACTGGGCGCCGGCGGAGGCGCTCGCCCATTTCCAACGCAGCAGGAGTTTTTCAATTACGGAATTGGGCTGCTAGGCAGCAACCCCGACCCGCTGCATGTGCAGGCCGCCAGGGAGGCGATGGAGCACCAGTACGCCATGCTCGACAAGTCGCGCAAGGAGGCGGCTGACCAAGCTTTTGGGGATGTCCTACGTGATGTCAATGCTAAAGGAGGCGACTGGAACAACGTTGATTTCAACCTCAAGTCCCGGCTGTTGCAGCTTGCCCCAGAAAAGATGGACGACGCCATTAAGTATTCGCGTGTCCTCAGGGACGGCGAAAACAGGACCAACATGGGCGCCTTCAATTTCGCCATGGAGAATCCCGACAAGTTGGCAGCGATGACACCTGCAGAATTTCAGCACTTCCAGGTGACCAACTTCTCGCGGGCCGATCAAGAGAAGGTGGAGGCGATACGCACCAAAGAACTGACTGGCGCGACAGACACGAAAGCGGGGATGTTGAACAATCAAGTGTTCAACACGGTCGTCAATAACCGCCTTCTCAGTATTGTCCCCAAGCCCACCAACGGTAGCAAGGCGGATCTCGAAGCCTATAACCAGCAAGTCGGCTCGATCAAACACTACCTGAGCGATGTTCTGCTTGCCCAGCAAAAGCAGGAGGGCGTCAAGTTCACCCAGGACGAGATGACCAAGCGCATCGATCGGATCGCAGTCACCGACGTGACGTTCCGTGACAAATATCTGTTTGGCCTGTTCTCCAGCGAAAAGAGCCAGAAGCTGCTCTCGGTCACTGCCGACAAGATCCCTGACAGCGACAAATCCAAAGTCATGGCTGATCTTGCCAGCAGAGGGATCAAGGCGCCGAACAACGATCAAATCCTGCGCCTGTACTGGCTCAAAAAGCAAAAAGGGGAACTGTAATGCCGAGCGCAATCGATGAGTTCATGGAGGGCTTGCAATCCCCGTCGCAACCGAGCACCTCAAAGCTGTCCGCCATTGACGAGTTCATGGGGGAGCAAAACGCGACCACGGCCAGCAAAGCCACCTTCAACGTGCAGGCGTCGGTCGGCACGAACCCCGAAAAAGAAGCCACGTACCAGCAGCTTGCGAAGTATATGAATTTGCCGGTGGAATCCGTGCGCGCGGAGTACGACGAGGTCAATCGGCAAGCAACGGCACAACGGCTAGAGGCCGGCAAGCTCGCCACCGAGTCACCACATACGGCGCGGTTCCTGACAAGCATCGACAATGCGCGCATTGTCCACGACGACATTCCAACCACAGCTGGCGTCGAGGGGGCCGTCAAGGCCCTCCCGCCAGTGCCTCCACCGGAGCAATCTGCGGTGCCGTGGAACC
>DASVLM010000846.1:0-7874 GCA_036384875.1 Noviherbaspirillum sp. | reverse complement strand
GCGCTGATGGAGGATGTGGCGCGCTTCAAGTGGAATGCGAAGGCGGCGATCGAGGATTTGCCGCGCGAAAGGCAGATCATCGATGGCCTTAAAACCGAAGCCCAGGCGTTGGGCATCCCCGCGCCTTGGGCGGAGCGTTTTTTCCGGGCGCAGATCGAAGCCGCGAAAGTGATACAGCGCGAGGCGTTTGCGCAATGGCAGAAAACCGGCGCCGGCCGTTTCCAGCATGTGCCTGACCTTGCCACGGAGATTCGCCCGAAGCTGGATGCGCTGACGCCACGGCTGCTGCGTGAACTTGCCGCGGCCTGGCCGGCCCTGGCCGACCCGTCGCAGCGCGAGCGGATTGCGGCGGCGATGCAACGCATGCCGGGCGCCGGCGTGCATGCGGCGGCTGCTTCCGTGGCGGTGGCGCCGCTCCTTGAGGGCGGGACTGCGGGCGAAGCACGGCAGCAATGACCCGCGGTCGTCTTGACGGCTTGGGACCACTGGCTTCACACTTCTGCCGGCAGGAAACAATGACTGTGGGAGGTGGCACCTTGCGATTCCTTGACAACATGAACGGCGGCGCGCGTAACCGATTCGGCATTGCCGCGATGCTTGCATTTTCGGCATTGGTTGCTGCCGGCAGTATCTGGAAAATGAACGGTGTCGGGCGCGAGATGCAGTCCGTCTTGGCCGGGCCGCTTGCTGTGGAACGGCTGGTCAGCGACTGGAGCAGCAACATCGCCAGCAACTTCAGCAAGACCATGCTGCTGGTCGAAAGCAGCGACCCTACCCGGATGAATCGTTTCGCTGCAGATGTGTCGGCGTCGTCGAAGCGCAACACCGAGCTGATGAACAGGGTTGCCGCCCTGCTCGACACGAGCGAGGAAAAAGCCTTGTTCGACCGCATCGCCGAGCACCGCAAGGCTTACCAGTCCAGCCGCGACATGATGCTCAGACTGAAAGCCGAAGGACGCGACGAAGAAGCGGCCAAGGTGCTGGAGGAGCAATACCTGCCGGTTGCCACGCGCTACCAGAACCTGATCGCCGAATTCCTGCAGATGCAACGCAAGCAGGTCAACGAAGAGGCACAGGATGCTTTGCCCGACAGCAGCCCCGGCCTGGCAGCAGCCATTGCCTCGGGTGTGTTGCTGCTCCTGGCCGGGTGGGGCGCGACGCATTGGTTAAGCGCCCGCGTTGCAGAAAAGACAAAAATCCGGGCGCCGGCGATTTTTCCGGGCGAGCTGGATATTCCCGAGAGCGCCCCGGCTGGCATGCGAGGGAAGTGGGAGGAGTTTTACGACATATTGGCTTAATGCCGACTTGTCGGACTGATAACGCCGCGAAGTTTCCCGTCGGAGAGTGTCATAGAGTCGTCATAAAGCCGGGCTACCATCTTTGCACAAATATATTTTCCACGAAGGAGTTTGTGCATGAAAGTTGTCCAGATCTTCAAAACCGTTGGTGTGGCATTGGCAGCAGCCAGCGTCTGCGCAGCAGCCCACGCAGCCGACGTCACTGGCGCAGGTTCCACCTTCGCCTACCCCATCCTCGCCAAGTGGGCTGACGCCTACAAGAGCTCGACCAATGTCGGCCTCAACTACCAGTCGATCGGTTCCGGCGGCGGCATCAAGCAGATCAAGGCGAAGACCGTCGACTTCGGCGCATCCGACATGCCCCTCGACGCAGAAGACCTGGAAAAGAACGGCCTCGTGCAATTCCCGGTCATCATGGGCGGCGTGGTGCCGGTCGTGAACGTCGACGGCGTCAAGCCGGGCGAACTGAAGATGAGCGGCGACGTGCTGGCCAAGATCTACATGGGCAAGGTGACCAAGTGGAATGCGCCGGAAATCGCTGCACTGAACCCCGGCGTCAAGCTGCCGGCCGATGAGATCGCTGTGGTGCATCGCGCCGACGGCTCCGGCACCACTTTCATCTGGACCAACTATCTCTCCAAGACCAGCCCGGACTTCAAGGGCACCGTCGGCGTCGGCACGGCTGTGAAGTGGCCGGTGGGCGTGGGCGGCAAGGGCAACGAAGGCGTCGCCGCCAACGTGCAGCGCATCAAGGGCGCGATCGGCTATGTCGAGTACGCTTATGCGAAGAAGAACAGCATGTCCTACACGCTGATGAAGAACCACGACGGCCAGATCGTCAAGCCTGAAGACAAGACCTTCAAGGCTGCCGCTGCCGGCGCTGACTGGGAAAAGGCACCGGGCTTCGGCGTGATCGTGACCGACCAGCCGGGCAAGGACAGCTGGCCGATCACCGGCGCTACCTTCGTCCTGATGCACAAGGTGCAGGACGATCCGGCCAAGGCCAAGGAAACGCTGAAGTTCTTCGACTGGTCCTACAACAAGGGCGCCTCCATGACCACCGACCTTGACTACGTGGCTATTCCGCCGTCCGTGGTCAAGCTGATCGAAGCTTCCTGGAAGGCGAACCTGAAAGACGCTTCCGGCAAGGCGATCTGGTAAGAACATCGCATCACGGTTTCGCGTGATGCAGACTTGAAAGGCACCGTCTCTTGGCGGTGCCTTTTTCATTTGCTGCCCGTCATGCGCAGCGGCATGTGGCAAGGCGACTTCGCCCCGTATAATCATTTGCAACTGAACCGAAGGAACGGGCGGCCTCCGGCATGACTTCCGGCGCCGCCGCCTCCCCGTGAACCAGATGCCGCAGCCGCCGATCGATAACCAAGACCGAATCAACCGCCCGCGCTCGCTGATGCCGGCCCTGCCGCCCTTGCTGGTCTGGGCAGTCATCGTCGGCATCGTCGGGGCGCTCTCAACCATTGCCTTCCGTGAAGCGCTTGCCGGCGCACAATGGCTGCTGTTCGGACGCAGCGGTTCGCTGGTCAAACTGGCGACCGATTTGCCCTGGTGGCAGCGCATTCTCATCCCGGCGCTCGGCGGCATCGTCGCGGGCCTGTTGCTGGAACTTGCCAGGCGCAACCAGTCGCATGGCAGCGCCGACTACATGGCAGCCATTGCGCACGAGAACGGCAGCATCGCTGTTCCCAAGACCCTGTTGAACAGCCTGTCGTCGCTCTCGACCATCGCTTCCGGCGGATCGATCGGCCGCGAAGGTTCCATGGTGCAACTGGCCGCGATGTGCGCCTCCGTCGCCGGCCGCTTCGGCAAGTTCGACTCGGCACAATTGCGCGTGCTCGTCGCCTGCGGTGCGGCGGCCGGTATTGCCTCGGCTTACAACGCGCCGATTGCCAGTGCTTTCTTCGTGAGCGAAATCGTGCTGGGCGCCATTGTGATGGACAGCTTTGGTCCCATCGTTGTATCCGCCGTGGTTGCGAACATCACGATGCGCGAATTCCCCGGCTATCACCCCGCATTCGAAATGCCGGCGATTCCTCCCATCGGCATGATCGAGCTTGTTCCTTTCGTTGCGATCGGTGTGACGTCCGGCTTGCTGGCGCCGTTGTTCCTGCGCTTTCTGGATGCAACCAAGTGCCGGGCGAAAGAGCTTCCCATTCCGGTGCCGCTCAGGCTGGGCATCGGCGGTCTCGTCGTCGGCATCGTTTCGGTGTGGGTGCCGCAGGTATGGGGCAATGGCTACAGCGTCGTCAATTCGCTGCTGCACTCGCCCTGGCTATGGTCTGCGGTACTGCTGGTGCTGGCCGCGAAAGTCGTGGCAACGGCTGCCACCGTCGGTTCAGGCGCAATTGGTGGTGTGTTCACGCCGACACTGTTCGTCGGCGCGGCGCTCGGCTACCTGTTCGGCATCGGCACGCATGACCTATTGCCTTTCGCCCCCTCGCCGCCATCGACTTATGCGGTAGTCGGCATGGGCGCTTTCCTTGCTGCGGCAACCGGTGCGCCGTTGATGGCCATCCTCATGATCTTTGAAATGACGCTGAGCTACCAGGTCATGCTGCCGCTGATGCTGGCCAGCGTACTTGCCTACTATGCTTCGCGTTCCGGCGAAGGCACGGCGATGTACGACATCACCGTGACTCGCATCCGTGAAGAAAAGGCCCGCACCCAGTTGCGCGCAACGCTGATGCGCGAACTCATCCAGCCTGCCGAAACCATCCTGCCCATCGATGCGCCATTCAGCGACATGACGCGCATGTTCCTGCAATTTCCGGTGAAGTACATCTACATCATCGATGCGGCCAACCGCTATCAAGGCGTGGTCGCGCTGCAGGATTTGACGCTGGCCCTGCTCAACCGCGAGGAGGCGGAAGGCAAGACCGCACGCGATTTCCTGCGGCGCGATTTTTTGAAGGTGATCACGCCGGAGATGTCGCTGAATGCCGCCCTGAATTGCTTTCTCGCGCACCAGGGGGAGCGGCTGCCGGCGATAAGGTCGCAGGACGATCCGCAGTTGCTCGGTGTGGTGTACAAGACGGCGTTGCTGGATGCGTATTACAGGTTGAACGGGTGAGGGTGGGCAGTTCGCCGAATGTTAAGCAGAAAATCTTTCTACCGTATTGAGATGATGTTTCATCAGGGCACGCCGATTGGCGAATCCGCAGAGTGACCTCGTAGCGCGAGGAGAAATTATTCTTCAGTGGGCCGTGCCGCCTGCGGCATCAAAACGCAATACGGCAGCTCCGGTCTTGCCTTCACCAGGCGACACCGCGATGTACAAGCGATTCAGCTCCGGCACGAAGATGGCCGTCTTCGCGCCGGTTGCGGTCGGCACATGCGGCAATTCGGTGTAATGGTCCGCATCGATTTGCTGAACCACTCCAAGGTACTGGTCACCGGCCAGATAGATGCGGCGATTCCGCTTGTCGTAGATCACTTCGTTGGTGCGTTCCGGCGCACGGAATCTGGTGATGGTGGCGCCGTTCGAGGCATCCACCACCAGCAACTGGAACGGCTTTCGCGTGACGATGAACAAGCGGTGATGGTCTTCATCGAATGCCATCGCGGCATTCATCTGGCCGTCCTTCACCGGCCAGGTATCGATGATGCGGAGCGCATTCTTGTCGACGACGGCTACTTCGCTCTTGCCGGTCACATTGACATAGAGCCGCTTGCCGCGCTGTTCTACCGCCAGCGCTTCCACCTTGTCAGTATCGAACCTCAGTTCGCCGAGCGTTCTGCCGGTGCGAGTATCGACCTTGGCAAGCCATGAATCAGCCAGATTGCCGTTCTTGCCGCCGGTGACAATGTAGGCGTGCTTGCCGGCGAAGTCATAGGTCATGGAATCGGCGCCGCGCTGCAGCTTGATAGTGTCGATCAGCTTGTAGCTGCTTGCATCGAATATCTTGGAATGTCCCGGACCGCTGTCGCTCACGATCAGACGATTCGCCTTTGCCAGATAGATGATGCCGTGCGGAGTTTCGACTCCGCCGATCGTCTTCAGGCGCCTGCCGGATGAGAGGTCGAATACTTCTAGCGTGCCGTGGTCTTCGGCCGCAAGGAAGAGGCGCTTGCCAGCGACATCGACGGCAAAATGGTCGAAGTCGCCGCTGTAACCGGGCAGTTCGGTGCGGCCGTGCGGCAGCAGCGGTTCAGCGGAGGGCGTCGCTAGTGTGCCGGTCAGGGACAGGAGCAGGGAGCATAACAGCAATGGTTTGAATGACGACATGCGAGTTCGCCTTGCCTTCTTATGGTGAATTGGACAAATCAGATTGCATCAACATACGTCTTTTCCCTGAACGAAACCTGAACCGATTCTGAAAAATCGTTCAGGGTCGCCCGTCGGGCAACGAGCAAAAATCCGTTCGTTGTTTTTGGCTCCGTACATGCCAAGTAAAAAGCCCTTCCACTGGCGATCCAGGGAAGGGCTTTTGATATAACGGCCTGCGGCTGCAGGCCTCACACAACTCAATGCGGAATCATCCCCGTCAGGAAGTACGCCTGCAGCGTCGTGATGATGCCCACGATCACCGCAAAGAACAAACTGTGCTTCAGCGTGAAGCGGAACAGTTCCGATTCCTTGCCGACCAGGCCGGTTGCGGCGCAGGCCACTGCGATCGACTGCGGCGAGATCATCTTGCCGGTGACGCCGCCGGTGGTGTTGGCCGCAACCAGCAATGTGTCGGGGACACCGATCTGGTGTGCGGTGGTGTTTTGCAGCGAGCAGAACAGCGCGTTCGACGATGTATCCGAACCCGTGAGGAACACGCCGAGCCAGCCGAGGAAGGGCGAGAAGAACGGGAAGGCCGCGCCCGTGCCTGCCAGCACCAGCGCCAGCGTGGACGACATGCCGGAGTAGTTGGCGACGAAAGCGAATGCCAGCACCAGGCCGATGGAGAGGATGGGGCGGCGCAGTTCGACGAAGGTTTCCCCGAAAGCAGCGATGGCCTTGCTCGGCTTCATGCGCAGCAGCACGACAGAAATGATCGCGGTCAGCAGGATCGCGGTGCCTACGGCGGACAGCAGGTCGATCTTCAGCAGCGCTTCATAGGCCTTCGGCGAGGACACGATAGGCGCGGTCTTCATCACGAGCTGGTCGAGGTAGGGCACCTTGAACTTGAGAATGGTGCCGGCGAGCGCACCCTTCGGGCCGAACATCGCCTTGAATCCCGGCAGGCTCCAGATCGTGACGATGCCGGTGAGGATGAGGAAGGGCGTCCAGGCGAGGATGGTTTGTCCCGGCGTGTAGGGCGATGCCTTGCGCGAGGAACGTGCTGCTGCCGGTGCGGGGAAGCCGCCGAAGCCGGACAGTGCCGCCGCACCGCCGCCGACCGACGCTACGCCGGTGGCGCCGGCCTTGGCACTTGCGGGCTGCCATACCTTGAGGAACACGGTAAGCGACACCAGGCAGACGAGTGCCGAGGTGATGTCCGGCAGTTCCGGTCCGATGAAGTTCGAGGTCAGGTATTGCGTGACGGCGAAGCTGCCGCCGGAAACCAGCGCTGCGGGCCAGACTTCCTTGATGCCGCGGAAGCCGTCCATCATGAACACCAGCCAGAACGGCACGAACAGCGACAGCAACGGCAACTGGCGCCCGGCCATGGCGCCGATGTGCATGGCGTCGATGCCGGTGACCTGGCCGGCGACGATGATGGGAATGCCCATCGCGCCGAATGCCACCGGCGCGGTGTTGGCGATCAGGCACAGGCCTGCCGCATAGAGCGGATTGAAGCCGAGGCCGACCAGCAGCGCCGAGGTAATTGCCACCGGTGCGCCGAAACCTGCCGCGCCTTCGAGGAAGGCGCCGAAAGCGAAGCCGATCAGCAGCATCTGCAGGCGCTGGTCATCGGTGATTGAAAGCACCGAAGCGCGAATGATGTCGAGCTGGCCGGTCTTGTCCACGATCTTGTAGAGGAACACCGCAGTGACGATGATCCATGCGATCGGCCACAGGCCGTAGGCAAAGCCGTAACCGGCAGCGGCGAGTGCCTGCGGCACCGGCATGCCGTACGCGAAGATCGCCACGCCTATCGCGAGTGCCAGCGTGATGCCGGCAGCGATGTGGCCCTTGATGCGCAGGACCGCGAGCGCGACGAAAAAGAAAATGATGGGAATGGCAGCGACCAGGGCCGATAGGCCCAGGCTGCCAAGCGGCGTATATATCTGGTTCCAGGCTTGCATGTTGTCTCCTTGAATCGGGAAAGAAAATACGGGTAAGAAAAATCGATGAACGTGAAGCAAACGGCTGTCGGGCGAAACGCTATTCAGGCTGATTCTTCTCGCGCATCAGGTCGGCGAGGCTGCGCGCAGCCGGTTTGAGCGGTGCGCGATATTTCGTCCAGCCGAGTTGATGCGAAGGCGTGAAGGCGCGGAAGCGTGTCGCCGCCCAGCGGAACAGGCGATACACGGCCGGGCGTGCAAACGCACCGCTCCAGAAGCGCCACACCAGTTGTTCACCCTTGCTGAATTTCGCGCCCTGGCCGCGCAGCGGATGTGCCACTTCTTCTTTTGGATTGCGGTGGGCTTCAGTGCGCAGGCGGATCAGCAGTTCCGGAATCGGAA
>DASVLM010000845.1:0-3966 GCA_036384875.1 Noviherbaspirillum sp. | reverse complement strand
AGGGTGGGGAGACCTCGGTCGAGGATCCGGCACAAAAGAAGTCGGACCCGGCTGCAAACTGAAGGGCTACAACCAAAGTTAATGGACAGTAGACGAACGCAACGATCATCACTGTTTTTGCCGTCGACCCCGACTCAGTCGGGCAAGGCGGCGTTTTCCCTGAAAAACCTGTTGGTTTTCCAGAAAGAGTATTCCGACGCCGGCATTGTTGCCGGCGTTTTTTTTGGCTGCGGCCGCCGCGAAGCGCATTGACGCGCGCGGCGTGGGACCTCCGTCACCGCCGACGCGCGGTGGTGAATAGCAAAAAGAGAGGCGTAGTCGAATGAGGCTGAAGTGCTGCATGGTTGAGGTGATGCAGCAGTTCAGCTGGTGCCGAATTCATTAGCGCAAACAGAAGCTTGCTTGTGCCGATGAATAATCCGCCCGGCCCATCGCGATGGGACGTGCGGGTTTCCAACCTCGTAGTTATGAACTTCTCACGTGAAGGAGAAACAAATGGCAACAGCAAAGAAAGCAGCTGCAAAGAAGGCTCCGGCCAAGAAAGCAGCAGCAAAAAAGACCGCGGCTAAGAAGCCGGTAGCGAAGAAGGCTGCAGCAGCACCGAAGAAGGCAGTCGCCAAGAAGGCAGCACCGAAGAAGGCAGCTGCAAAGAAGGTCGCCGCCAAGAAGCCGGTAGCGAAGAAGGCAGTCGCCAAGAAGGCAGCACCGAAGAAGGTCGCTGCCAAGAAGACCGTAGCCAAGAAGGCCGCAGCTCCCAAGAAGGCCGCAGCGAAGAAAGTAGCCGCCAAGAAGCCGGCTGCGAAGAAAGCTGCTGCTGCGAAGAAGCCTGCCGCCAAGAAGGCTGCTGCTGCGAAAAAGCCGGCCGCTGCGAAGAAGCCGGCTGCCAAGAAGGCCGCCAAGAAGCCGGCTGCGAAAAAGGCTGCTGCAAAGCCTGCCGCTGCTGCTCCTGCGGTAAAGACGGTTCTGAATCCGGCAGCGGCTTGGCCGTTCCCGACCGGCAATCGTCCGTAATACCAAGCTCGCTTGGACGCCTGATTAAGTTCAGGCAAAATGCCCGTTGTGCGATGCAAATCGTACGGCGGGCTTTTTATTTGGAGATCGAATAGTGCTCACCAGCATTCTTACCCTGATTATCGATAGTGTCGCCGCTGTGCTGGGCGGCGTGCTCCTCCTGCGTTTCTGGATGCAGGTTGTGCGTGTGCGGCCGCCGTCATCCCTGGGCCAATTCACGTTCCAATTGACTGATTGGCTGGTACGGCCATTGCGCCGCATTTTGCCTGGCGTTGGAGGCTACGATTGGGCAAGCCTGACCGCTGCCTTTGTCGTGATACTCGTGGCAGTTGCCCTTGATCTCCTGTTATTCTCGCGGCTGGTGCCCCAGTATCTGATACTACTGTCCATTGTGCGCTTCTTCGAATGGGTGTTTTACGGCTTTATGGGTTTGATCATCCTTGAGGCTGTTTTCAGCTGGGTCAATCTGTATGCACCGCTCGCGCCTTTTGTCCGCGCCCTCAACGACCCATTGCTGCGCCCCTTGCGTCGCGTCATTCCGCTTGTCGGCAGCGTCGATCTCAGCCCTCTTGCCGCGCTGATCCTGCTCCAGATAGGTTTGCGATTGGTCAGCGCGTTAGTGATGTCGATCGCATGAGCAAGCCTTGGTGTGGAGCGATAACAAGCGGTATTCGCATGTTCGTCCAGATCACGCCCAATGCAAGGAAAAGCGAAGTGATCGGCGTGCAAGACGATGTGCTGAAAATCAAGTTGCATGCGCAGCCCATTGAGGGCAAGGCCAACGAGGCGCTGGTTCGTTTCCTGGCTGATATGCTCGATGTGCCGAAGAGCGCTGTGACAATCACCCATGGCCACACCGGAAGACGCAAGACTATCGAGATTGCCGCCGTCGGGATGACGGCGGAGAGTGCCGCAGCAAAACTGGATTTGCCCGGATAGGCTTGCTGCGATCCTTCAAGTTTTCTGAACGTCGGCGGCTCCACAAAGACGCCGACGCCAGACAGAGATTTATCAGAATCGATAGCCGAACGCTTCCTCAAAGCGCTGTTCGATTTCCTCTCGACTCGGTGCATGGTTTTGCGCACCCTGGTAGGCAATTTTGATCGCACCCATCAGGCTGCCGAGTCGTCCGGTAGTTTCCCAGTCCATGCCATTGGTCAGGCCGTAGAGCAGGCCGGCGCGAAATGCATCGCCGCAGCCGGTAGGATCGACAACCTGGTCAGCCTTTACGCAGGGAATGTCGAAGCGCTTGCCCTTGCTGAAAATTTCAGCACCTTGCTCGCCCCGGGTAACGATCAGGGCATCCACACGTCCGGCAATTTCATGCAGCGACAGTGCCGTGCGCTGGGTCAGCAGCTCGGCTTCATAGTCGTTCACTGCGACATAGGTGGCGAGCTCGATGAAGTGTTCGAGCTCCGTGCCGTTAAACATCGGCAAGCCCTGGCCCGGGTCGAAGATGAAGGGCAGGCCACGCTGTGCACACTCTTCGGCATGCTGAACCATGCCATCTCGACCGTCCGGCGCGACGATGGCAATTTTCACCGGGCCGGCATCCGCGATCCTGTTCAAATGCGACATGGTCATGGCACCCGGGTGGAAAGCCGTAATCTGGTTGCTGTCGCCGTCAGTGGTGATGAAAGCTTGCGCAGTGTAGGAATTCTCGACAGCACGAATGCAACGGCGGGAAATCTGCAGATTGTCGAGACGCTCGAAATACGGACCGGCATCCTGGCCGACTGTTGCCATGATCAGCGGATCACCCTGCAGCAGCTTCAGGTTGTAGGCGATGTTGCCGGCGCAACCGCCGAACTCACGCCGGAGCTCGGGCACCAGGAATGCAACGTTGATTTTGTGGAGTTGATCTGCCAGCAGCGCTTCCGAGAAGCGGCCCTGGAAAGACATGATGGTATCGAAAGCGATGGAGCCGCAAATGAGGGATGTCATGGATGCCTGCCAATAGATGAAGAAAGGGGAATTGTACCTGTCAGCCTTGGCAGAACCGGGCCAGCACTGATTGGCTCTGCTCAGGGATAAAAGACGTAAACCCGGTAACCCGACGCTTTCAGGTCCTGCAGGTCGAGATACAGCTTCACTGGCTGTTCCGATCGCGCTGCGAAACCCTTCGCCGCATCGACGGTTGCTGGAAGATAGTCGCGCGGCAGGAATACACGACGGGCGATCGGCTTGTCATTCGCATCGTTCAGCGTCAGTTCGATATCGGGCCAAGTCTGGACGATGGTACCGCGATTGCGCAGCAGCACGTTCAACGTGAACGGCCCACCCACCACAGCCGGTGCCTGCAACTCGTTCGAGTCGATCGACACCACGTCGATTCGGGTCGGGAAACCGACTTCGCAACGGAGCACTCCACACATCTTTTCCAATGAAGGACGCGTCTGGGGAAACCAGGCAGCAATCTGCGTGCGCAGTGCATATGCCGCTTGCACGAAGGCGCTGGCCAGCAGGAAAGGTAAAAGCACGGCCATGACCATGCGCAGGACTTTGCCGACGCGTTGCCGCTGGCGTGCCTGTCTCACGAATGCCGGTTCCTCGTATTCGCTATCATCGACGCGATCGAGCTCATCTGCGCTCGATTCAACCTCTTCACTACGCCAAGGCTTGGATCGCAGGTCGTCAATGGTTTGCTGCAAGCCGTCGCCGGAGTCATCGTCCGTCGCGCTTTCCTTGTTCTGGTCGGCCTGTTCTCCGCGTTTCGGCGCAATGTCGAGCAAGGTCATCCGCAATAGAGGATCTGCGGACGCCTGCGGTTCCTCAATGGTTTGCGACTCCCGTTGGGATTCGATGACGGGAGAGTCCTCCGGGAATGCAACTGGCTTTTCCTCTTTTGTAGCTGGTATTTCAGGCTCAACATGATCGGTTGGTGTGTCCAAGCCGAGGTCGAAGTCCACAGATCCAAGCGATCCCTCCGCAGCGGGCTTTCCCTCCACGCCATTA
>DASVLM010000844.1:0-13145 GCA_036384875.1 Noviherbaspirillum sp. | reverse complement strand
CTCGATCTGCAGCAATTGCTCGATGCGCTCACGCCGGGCACGAAGGCGGTGCTGCTGAACTCGCCGAATAATCCGACTGGCTGGGTCATCACGCGCGAACAGCAGGAAGCCATCCTCGCGCATTGCCGCAAGCATGGCATCTGGATTTTGTCGGACGATGTGTATGAGCGCCTCGTGTATGAAGGCGAAAGCGCAGGCACCAAGTGCGCGCCCTCCTTCCTCGACATCGCCGATCCTGCCGACCGCCTGGTGTCTGCGCACAGCTTTTCCAAGTCATGGCTCATGACCGGCTGGCGTCTCGGCTGGGTCGTGGTGCCGGAGGCCGTGATGCCCGACCTCGGCAAGCTGGTCGAATACAACACCTCCTGCGCGCCCGGCTTCGTGCAGCGCGCGGGCGTGGTCGCAATCGAACGCGGCGAAGACATCATTGCGCACACTGTGGAACGCTACCGTGCGGCGCGCGATTTCCTCTACGAGAAACTGAATGCACTGCCCGGCATCACTACGCCGAAGCCGAAGGGCGCGATGTACCTGTTCTTCCGCGTCGATGGCGTGGACGACACGCTGGCGCTGTGCAAGCGGCTCGTGACCGAAGCGAAGCTCGGACTCGCTCCAGGCAGCGCATTCGGGCCGGAAGGCGAAGGCTATGTGCGCTGGTGCTTTGCGAGTTCGATCGAGCGGCTGGACGATGGGGTGAGGCGGCTGGAAGGGTTTTTGAAAGCTCGCTGAGGCGATGTCTTTTCCTCGCAATGGCTGAAAATCGTCCATTGAATGGATGATTTTCAACCATTGAATGGACGATTTTCGACCATTGCGAGACGGCCTACGTAGGCCGTCTCTTGCACAGCCGCGGCGCGATGCTATAGTGGGAGCCGTTTCAGCGCGCGGCTGTTTGCGCCTTCCTTTTCCATGGAGGAATCATGATCGCCCTCATCGTCGTGCTGGCCGTCATCCTGCTGCTCGTGCTGTGGGCCGTCGGTGCCTACAACCGCCTGGTGAGCCTGCGCAACCGTTTCAAGAACGCCTTCATGCAGATCGACGTGCAACTGAAGCGGCGCTACGACCTGATTCCCAATCTCGTCGAAACGGCCAAGGGCTACATGAAGCACGAGCGGGAAACGCTGGAAGCGGTGATCGGTGCGCGCAACGGCGCCGTGGCTGCCAATGCGAAGGCTTCGGCGGACCCGACCGACGCCGGCGCAGTGCACCAGATGGCAGCTGCCGAGGGCGCCTTGAACCAGACGCTGGGCCGCCTCTTCGCGCTGTCCGAATCCTACCCGGACCTCAAGGCGAACCAGAACATGATGCAACTGACGGAAGAGCTGACCAGCACCGAGAACCGCATCGCATTCGCTCGCCAAGCCTATAACGACAGCGTGATGCAATACAACACGGCGACCGAGCAATTCCCCGGTTCGGTGATCGCCGGCATGTTCGCCTTCAAATCCGCTGAACTGCTGCAATCGACGGAGGCGCCAGAAGAACGCAAGGCGGTAAAGGTGTCGTTCTAATCCGGATCGCCGGGACCGCGCCGCTACTGCCCGCCCTGACGGCCGCATGAACTTCTTCGAACACCAGGACCACGCCCGCCGCCAGACCCGCACGCTGATCGTCCTGTTCGTCCTTGCGGTGATCGCCATCGTGATCGCCGTCAATGCCGCGCTTGCCATGGTCTGGCTGTGGACCAAGGGTGTCGGCATGCACGGTGCCTATGGCTACCCGCGCCACTTTTTCCTCACCAATACCCTCGTCACGCTCGGCCTGATCGGCGGCGGCACCGCGCTCGAGGTCTTCCGCCTGCGCGACGGCGGCGATGCGGTGGCGCAGATGGCCGGCGGCCGCCTTGTCCCGCCCTCTTCAACGGCGCTGCAGGAACGGCGGTTGCTCAACGTGGTCGAGGAAATGGCGCTCGCCGCGGGCATTGCCTGCCCCAAGGTCTATGTACTCGACCGCGAAGAGTCGATCAACGCGTTTGCCGCCGGCTACAACCCGAACGAAGCGGTAGTGGCCGTCACGCGCGGCACGCTCGCACGTCTCACGCGCGACGAGTTGCAAGGCGTGGTCGGCCATGAGTTCAGCCACATCCTGAACGGCGACATGCGGCTCAATGTGCGCCTGATCGGCATCCTGTTCGGCATCCAGATGATCGCCGGCTTCGGGCAACAGTTGATGAATGTCGCGCGCGGCTTCGCGCCCGTGCGTTCGGATGACCGCGACAGGCGCGGGCCGTCGGCAGCCACCGCGATATTCGTGACCGGCATGGCACTGGTCGCCATCGGCTGGATCGGCGTGCTGTTCGGGCGCCTGATCAAGGCCGCCGTGTCGCGTCAGCGCGAATACCTGGCCGACGCCAGCGCGGTACAGTTCACGCGCAACCGCGACGGCATCGGCGGTGCGCTGCGCAAGATCGGCGGCCTGTCGAGGGACATGGAACTCGGCTCGCGCATCGACCATCCGAATGCGGAGCAGCTCTCTCATCTTTTCCTTGGCGCAGTCAAGCCTGGGCTGGTGTCTGGCCTGCTTGCCACGCACCCGCCGATCGAGGAACGGCTGCGCCGCCTCTATGGCAGCAGCGTGCCATTCATCGATGCGCCGCCGCTGCAGGAAGCAGCACCCGAGTCCGCCACGCTGCCCGACATTCCCTACGTAACCACCGGATTGGCCGGCGGCATCTCCGAACTCCGGCCCGGCGCTGCGGCCGGTGCACAGAACACGGTGTCGGCGATCGCTTTCGGACATCATCCCGAGCAGCAGGCAGCGCTGGCGCCGCAACTCGACAATGCCGTGCGCGATCCGCGGGCCGCACGCACGGTCGTATTCGCGCTGTTGCTTGGCCAGGGCGGCGAACGCGAAGCGCAGTTGGCGATGCTCGATGCAGAAGCGCCCGGCCAGGGAAAGTTTGCCTCCTATCTCGCCGAGGCGATTGCCGATATGCCGAAGAGCGCGCGCCTGCCGCTGCTCGACCTGGCCATGCCGGCGCTGCGCCTGCTGTCGCAACCATCGCGCGACAGCCTGCTGACCATGGCCGACAAGCTGATCGCCGCCGACAACCGCGTCACGCTCGCCGAGTTCGTTCTGCAAACCGTGCTGCAGCGGCGGCTGGCGGCAAATGCAAACCGCGCCATACCGGTGCGCTATCCGCATGTCGCGGCACTAGGGCAGGATGCGGTGGTGCTGCTGTCGCTGACGGCGCAGGTTGCGGCGAAGCATAACGGCGAACCGGCGGCTGCGGCCTATGCACGTGGCGCGCCACTGATCCAGCTTGCCGCGACTGCTCCGCTCGACATTCCTGCGCTCGGTTTCAACCGCGTGCGTGATGCCCTTTCCACGGCAAATCGCCTGGCGCCGCTGGCCAAGCCGCTCCTGGTGAAGGCATTGCAGGCGACGGCGATGCCCGTCAGCGGGGAATTGCCGGTCGATACGGCAGACCTGCTGCGCGGCATCTGCGCCGCGATCGACGTGCCGGTGCCGCCTGCGGTGGCCGCAACCTACACGGCGCATGCATGGTCGATGCAATAAAATACCGCAATGGAACTTACGCTCAACGAACTGGAACAGGCCATCAATTACTGGCGCGCCGTCCGCCCCTCGCAGGGTGAGGAATGCGCGCTGTCGCCGGAGGTCAACACGCTGGCGACAGTGTATGCAATCATGATTTTCAATCGCGCGAGGAGTGTGCCGCTGGAATCGCTCGGTGCTTCGGCGCGGCAGTTGCTGGAGGCATGGCGCAGCCAGGCCGGCTGAACCTCATCTACGCCGCTTCCCGCAACGCCCTGGACCATCCACCGGAAAGCACGAAGCGCGGGAAAGTGATCCACTGCTCGAGGAAGATACGCGATATGGCATTCAGCGGACCAGTAAACGGCTCAGGCGGAACGCGCTCCATGCCGTGCCCTTTCCCCTGAAGTGCGACCGACACGATCATCGCGGCAACAGAAAACCCGGTGCACAGCAGAGAACCCCGCGCAAGCGCCGCCACCAGACCCACGTTCCCAAGCAGGAACATCGGCACGACGACGATATGAATGAGCAGGTTCGCACGCGAACCGTGGTAGCGCGTATACCCTTCCCATTGCCATTTCAAGAGTTCACCAACGCCCATTTCCCCTCCCTTGCCGCAGTCATGCGGTTATTGCGCGCGTTATGCGCCTGGAATGCACTTGTAGAACTTCGAATCCACCGCCATCACCGGGAAACTTGCCGGCAGCTCGGTCTTGGCGATCTCGACAAACCCGTTCTTTTCATAGAAGCGGTGCGCGGCGAGATATTTCGCCGTCGTGCCGAGGAAGACTTCGCGCATGCCTTGCTCCACGCACCAGTTGCGCAAGCCATCCAGCAGGCGCTGCGCCACGCCGTATTCTTTGCCACGATACGCAGCCTTGACAAACATCTTGCGCAAGGCGCCCTGGCTGTTGCCGATGTCGAGCAAGCCGATGGTACCGACCACCTCGCTCCCGGACAAAGCCACCCAGAAATTGCCCTGGCCCTTCTGGTAGAAGCCGGGGATAGCGAGGATATCCGGCTGGTCGGATATCGTGATGGGGATATCAAATTCCTGCTGCTGGATGGGCAGGATTACTGACACGACGCCATCGGTATACTCAGGCGAAAAAGGCTGGATGTCGATCATTCGATTTCTTCTTGGAGAGCCCGCCTGGGGTAGGCGGAATGCGGACTATGCTGCCACGTAAAGACCGACGTATCAATATCGGGAACGCGGCACCTGCGCTGCATCAGGCATGGCGAGCCTGCCGCTGCGTAGCTGCATCCGATACCTTGCGCTTCACGTGCAGCCGTGGCGCCTGCGTGGCGTAATCATTGCCGAGCGCAGCATTTACTACTTCCGCGTCATACCGTTCGCGCAACCACTCTCCCACCAGCGCGGCCAGGCGCTCCAATGCGATACGGTGCGTGGCGTCGGTCCTGGCATAGAGCCATTCGGAGAGTTCCATGAAACGGGCAAAGGGCGCGTCGTCGAGGATCATCGGCAGCGTGTTCGCGAAGCGGCCTGAATTCGCGATCAGGTCCCAGTAGCGCGCGAAGCGCGTCAGGCGCTGCATGTCGGCAAAGGGAATGAGACCGGTGGCGAGGATGGAATACGGCGGATACGGGTCGAACACCAGCCCATATGCCTCGGTGTGACGGATGATGGGCGTGCCGCGCAATCGCTTCAGGATGCCGAACTGGATTTCGTGCGGATCGAGCGCCACCAGCGTGTCGAAGCCGCGCGCGAAGCTGGCGATGTCTTCGCCGGGCAAACCGGCAATCAGGTCCACATGCAGGTGGGCATGCGAATGCTCGCGCAGCCAGCGCAGGTTGTCGGCGGCCTTTTCATTGTTCTGCTTGCGGCTGATGAGCGCCTGCACTTCCGGGTTGAAGGTCTGGATGCCGATCTCGAACTGCAGCGTGCCGGGCGGGAATTTCGCGATGGCGTCCTTCAGCGCATCGGGCAAGTGGTCCGGCACGACTTCGAAATGCGCGTATACCGGATCGTCGGGATACGCCGCCAGCTTGTCGAGGAAGAACTGCATGATCTTCAGGCTGGACTTGATGTTCAGGTTGAAGGTGCGGTCGACGAACTTGAACAGCCGCGCGCCGCGCGCATGCAGCGATTCGAGTTCGGAGAGGAAAGCATCGAGATCGAAAGGCCACGCGGTCTTGTCGAGCGAAGAGAGGCAGAACTCGCACTTGAACGGGCAACCGCGCGAGGCTTCCACATACAGCGTGCGATGTGCAATGTCTTCGTCGGTGTAAAACGCGTAGGGCAGCCGGATTTCTTCCATCGGCGGCTGTGCGCCGGCGCGGATCTTCATCAGCGGCTTCGGGCCGTGCAGGATCTGGCGGCAGAGATTGGGGAAGGTGATGTCGCCCCAGCCCGTGATGACGTAGTCGGCGTACTGCACAATCGCCTGCTGCTCGGTTTCATAGGAGATTTCCGGGCCGCCGAGCACGATCGCCACCTGCGGCGCAACGCGCTTCAGCATCGCGACCACGCGCGTGGTTTCTTCCACATTCCAGATGTAGACGCCGAAGCCGACGATGCGCGGCTCGTGCGCAAGCAAACGCTCCACCACGTCCGACGTCTTCGCGCCGATCACGAATTCCTGCAGCTTGGTCTGTTCCTGCAACTCGCCCATGTTGGCAAGCAGGTAGCGCAAGCCGAGCGAGGCGTGGGCGTAGCGAGCATTGAGTGTGGAGAGCAGGATGGTCATGTTGTGGGCGGGCTGCAGGGTGGAAGATGCAGCCCTGTCCATCGCGTCAGGCGCGCTTCTCGACGGTACCGCGCAGCATCGCCTTGATGCCGCGCACCGCCTGCCGGATGCGCGCTTCGTTTTCGATCAGCGCAAAGCGCACGTACTCGTCGCCATACTCGCCGAAGCCGATGCCGGGCGACACCGATACCTTCGCCTGCTCCAGAAGCAGCTTGGAAAACTCCAGCGAGCCGAGATGGCGATATTGCTCGGGAATATGCGCCCAGATATACATCGACGCCTTCGGCATCTCCACCGGCCAGCCGGCTTCGCGCAAGCCTTTCACCAGCACGTCGCGCCGGCTCTGGTATTGCGCGCGAATCTCTTCGACGCAGGACGGGTCGCCTTCGAGCGCGGCGATTGCCGCCACCTGCACCGGCGTGAAACTGCCGTAGTCGTGATAGCTCTTGATGCGCGCCAGCGCCGCCACCAGTTCCTTGTTGCCGACCATGAAGCCGATGCGCCAGCCGGCCATGTTGTAGCTCTTGGAGAGCGTGAAGAATTCGACCGCCACATCGCGCGCGCCGGGCACCTGCATGATGGAAGGCGCCTTCCAGCCATCGAACACGATGTCGGCATAGGCCAGGTCGTGCACCACGAGGATGTCATGCTCCTTCGCGAGCTTTACCACGCGCTCGAAGAAGTCGAGTTCCACGCATTGCGCGGTCGGGTTGGAGGGGAAGCCGAGGATCATCATCTTGGGCTTGGGATAGCTTTCGCGAATCGCGCGTTCCAGCTCGGCAAAGAAATCGACGCCAGGCGTCATGCGCACCGAGCGGATGTCTGCGCCGGCGATCACCGCGCCGTAGATATGGATCGGGTAGCTGGGGTTGGGCACCAGCACCGTGTCGCCGCGATCGAGCGTCGCGAGCATCAGGTGTGCCAGGCCTTCCTTGGAACCGATGGTGACGATGGCTTCGCTGTCCGGATCGAACTCGACGTCGTAGCGGTCCTTGTACCAGTGGCAGATCGCGCGGCGCAGGCGCGGGATGCCCTTGGACGAGGAATAGCCGTGGGTGTCGGGACGTTTTGCCACCTCAGTGAGCTTGTCGACGATGTGCTGTGGCGTGGCACCGTCAGGGTTGCCCATCGACATGTCGATGATGTCCTCGCCGCGGCGGCGGGCTGCCATCTTCAGTTCGGCGGTGATGTTGAAAACGTAAGGGGGAAGGCGATTGATGCGCGGGAAGCTCCGCGGCTTGCCGGATTCTGACATGGGTTCTCTTTCACGTAAGCGCCCGGAACCGTCCGAGCGACGCTGGAACAAAAGGTGTTCCGCAGTCGATTCTAGCGGCGGGATGACGAACGCGCAACGTGCGTGTGGACGATGCCTGCACGCGAATCAGTGTTGAATTTGGCATGCTTGATACAGGTTCGATGCAAAAATGTTTTTTTTGGCGCACACTGTGCAAAGCCAAAAACCACACCGCATGACATGGAGACCCCGGCCATCAAGACTGCCGTCGTGATGCAGCGCACCAGGCCCGCCAGCCGCTGGCAGCCGTTCCAGTGGAAGCTCGCCGAAGTCGCGTCCGACACGCTGCTGCCGGACGCGCCGCCGCGCTGCCTGCGCAATGATGACGCCGATACCCGCTGGCTGTTCACCGGCTTCGACGTGAGCCTCTATCCCGACGAAGCCGAAGGCTACTTTCTCAATATCGAAGCGCCGGCGCCTTGCTGGTTTGTCATGTGGCGCATCGAGGACATCGATGGCGTCGAAGTGGCAGTGCCGAAACAGGTCACGCTGTCCTACAACGAAGCCGCGCGCCTGATGGATGGCGGCGAGCAGGTCGATGCGCTGCCCGCGCCGCAGGACATCGTCGAACGCATGCGCGCCTTCGTGGCCGAACATTACAAGCCGGAGCCGAAGAAGAAGCGTCGCAAGCCGTCCTTCGAGGGCGGCGCCGGCGTCGAACAGATGGCGCGTGCGGAAGGAGGAAGCGATGGACGCTGAAAGCTTCTTCGCACGCTGGTCGCGCCGCAAGACGGAGGCGAAGCAGGAAGCGTCGAAGCCGGCCGAGGCAGGCGATGCATCGCCGCCGGCAGCGACATCTGCTGCGAAATCTGCTGCCACGGAAGCGCTACCGGAAGCGCCGCCGCCGACGCTGCAGGATGTCGAAAAACTCACTTACAGCGACGACCTTTCGCCCTTCTTCGCGCAACAGGTGGATGAACTCATCCGCCGCGCCGCCATGAAGAAACTGTTCGCCGACCCGCACTTCAACATCATGGACGGGCTCGACGTCTACATCGAGGACTACAACAAGTTCGAACCGCTGACGCCGGAAACGGTTGCCGAATTGAATCACGCGCAGGCGCTGCTCAATCCTGTCTTCGAGCCCGAGCACAAGCTGATGGAATTGCTGGAACTTGAACCGCCGAAAACCCAGGAAGCACAGGCCGCGGCTGAGACAGATGCAAATGCAGCCTCGAATACACCTGCAGAAGCAGCCGCACATGCCGACGCAGAGAACCCGGCTGCAACAGAGCAGAACGCAAAAGCATCCCCCTCCCCCGACACCACGCCTCATGACGATAAAGTTCAAGGTTTGTAACTGCAACCGCACCATGCCGCTGGACGCGGCATCCGGGGCCGCACTGGGCAACACGCTCGGCAGCGGCCCGCTCGATATCGCATCGCAGCTGTGCCGGCGTGAAGTCGGCGACTATATCGGCGCGCTCGACGGCGTCGATACCGTGGTGATCGGTTGCACGCAGGAACGCGCACTGTTCGCCGAACTCGCGCAGCAGAAGCAGACGGCCGCGCCGATCCGTTTCGTCAATCTCCGCGAAAGCGGCGGCTGGGGTGCGGAAGCGAAGCAGTCGCTGCCGAAGATGGCCGCGTTGCTGGCCGCCGCTGCCTTGCCCGAACCGGAGCCGGTGCCGACGGTGGAATACGACTCGGCCGGCAGCGTGTTGCTGATCGGCCCGTCTTCGCGCGTGCTGCCGTGGGCGAAGCGGCTTGCCGCGCAACTGGAAGTGAGCGTGCTGCTGACGTCCGGCTTCGGTGGCGAGGCGCTGCTGGAACGGGCATATCCGACCTATTCCGGCAGCAAGGCACGCGTCGCGGGTTGGCTGGGCGCGTTCAAGGTGGAATGGGAGCAGTCGAATCCGATCGACCTCGAACTCTGCACGCGCTGCAATGCCTGCATCGCCGCGTGCCCGGAAGGCGCGATCGATCTGAGTTACCAGATCGACCTCGATGCCTGCAAATCGCACGGCGAATGCGTGAAGGCATGCGGCCCGGTCAACGCGATCGATTTCGCGCGGCGCGACACCGCGCGGCGCGGCGAGTTCGACCTGGTGTTCGACCTTTCCGACCATCCGCTGATCACGCTGCACCAGCCGCCGCAAGGCTACTTTGCACCGGGCGCGGACCCGCTGAAGCAGGCGGAACAGGCGATGCAGCTCACCGCGCTGGTCGGCCAGTTCAGCAAGCCGAAATTCTTCCATTACAAGGACAAGCTCTGCGCCCACGGCCGCAATCGCAAGACTGGTTGCAATGCGTGCATCGACGTCTGCTCCACCGGCGCGATCAGCCATGACGGCGACCATGTGAAGGTCAATCCGAACCTGTGTGCCGGCTGCGGCGCATGCGCAACCGTCTGCCCGTCGGGCGCGATGTCGTATGCCTATCCGCGTGCGAGCGATCTCGGCGTGCGGATCAGGACCATGCTCGATGCCTATCTGAAAGCCGGCGGCAAGTCGCCGGCGCTGCTGCTGCACAGCCAGGAAGCCGGCGCCACGCTCGTCGAACAACTCGGCCGTGCGGCGGGCGCCGGTTCGCTGCACGGCGTGCCGGCGCGCGTGATGCCGCTCGACCTGCATCATGTATCGGCAGTCGGCATCGATACCTGGCTGTCGGCGATATGCTGGGGCGCATCCAACGTGCTGGTGCTCGTCACCGGCGAGGAAGCACCGCAGTACATCGATGCGCTGCGACAGCAGATCGACATCGGACACACCATCCTGAATGCGCTCGGCTACGCCGGCACGCATATCGAATTGCTGCGCGCCTCGTCGGCCATGGAACTTGATACCGAGCTGCAACGCATCCGCCCCGGCATCGTGCCTGCGGAACGCGCCACCTTCCGTATCGCCGCCGACAAGCGCAACACGCTGGATTTCGTCATCACGCATTTGGCAAAGCATGCGCCGGCCGCGAAGGAAGAAGTCACGCTGCCGGCCGGTTCACCCTTCGGCGCGGTCAAGCTGAATACCTCCGCCTGCACGCTCTGCATGTCCTGCGTCGGCGCATGCCCTGAAGCAGCACTCGCGGACAACCCGAACCTGCCGCAATTGCGCTTCATCGAGAGGAATTGCGTGCAATGCGGACTGTGCGCGAAGACCTGCCCGGAAAGTGCGATCGAACTCGTACCGCGCCTGCTGCTGAAGGATGCCGCAAAGCAGCCGGTGGTCTTGAACGAAGCCGAGCCATACCACTGCATCCGCTGCAGCAAGCCCTTCGGCACGCTGCAGATGGTGGAGAACATGGTCGCCAAACTGGCGCTGCACGGCGCATTTGTCGGCAACATCGACCGCCTGCGCATGTGTTCCGACTGCCGCGTGGTGGACATGGTGCAGAACCAGTCCGAGACATCGATTTTCGAGGTGAAGCGATGAGCACAGCGCAGCCGCTCAAATTCGAAGCGCAGGACGACGGCGAGGAAACCGCCCGTGCCGATCTCTACGGCTTGCTGGCGGGCCTGTTCTACGGCCCGCCTTCGCAGGAGTTGCTCAATGCCATCGCCGATGCGCCGAGCGAAGGCGGCGGCGTATTGCGCGACGCATGGAACGCGCTGGCGCAAGCATGCAGCAAGGCCGATGCGAATGCCTTGCGCGACGAATATGAGTCTCTTTTCATCGGCGTCGGCAAGCCGGAACTGATGCTCTATGGATCGTACTATCTGTCCGGCTTCCTGATGGAAAAGCCGCTTGCTGCACTGCGCAGCGACCTTGCGGCGCTCGGCCTCGAACGTCCCGCCGAGGTGCCGGAAAGCGAAGACCACATCGCGATGCTGTTCGAAGTGATGCGCTACCTGATCGCTTCAGACGACGCAGCCATCGCGAATATTGCAGCGCAAAAGACCTTCTTCGGCACGCACATCCAGCCGTGGGCAGCGCAGATGTGCGAAGCCATCGAAGCGCATCCGCGTGCCGGCTTTTACCGGCCGGTTGCGGTGTTGGCGAAGCACTTTCTCGAAGTCGAGATGCAGGCGTTCGACATGGCGTAGCGAGGTTTATCTTCGATCAAGCGAATCAATCGAAGTTTGCCCTGCAATGCAAGGAATTTGAGACTATGATACTTTGAGAATCTGTTCCGACTGAGCGAAGCACCGCAGAGTGCCACCCCAAGGAGACAATCATGGCAGAAGAAACGAAACCTGCACGGCGCGGTTTTCTCGCCGGGCTGGGGCTGGCCACCGCGGCCGCAGCCGTTGCCGCTACCGCAGCCAAGTTCTCATCCAAGGCCCCCGCTCCCGACCTTGACGACGCTGCATCCGCAGAACCTGAAGGCGACGGCTACCGGCTGACGGAGCACGTCAAAAAATACTACCGCACCACCACTCTCTAAAAGACAAAGGGAGATGACCATGCTGTTGACTCGCAAAGGCCAGTCAGGCCAGCGTTCGTCCCAACGTTTCACTTCCAGCCTCGGCGACAGCCTGGCGCGCGCGCTGCCCACGATGGACCGCCGCACCTTCCTGAAACGCTCGGGCATCGGCATCGGCGCCGGCATAGCGGCGTCGCAGTTGAACCTCATCCAGAAAGCGCGCGCCGCCGATGGCGACAAACCTGCCGGCGCGAAGATCGAGGTTAGGCGCACTGTCTGCACCCACTGCTCGGTGGGCTGCGCGGTCGATGCGGTGGTGGAGAACGGCGTGTGGGTGCGCCAGGAGCCGGTGTTCGATTCTCCGATCAACCTCGGCGCACATTGCGCCAAAGGCGCGGCGCTGCGCGAGCACGGCCATGGCGAATACCGCCTGAAGTATCCGATGAAGCTGGTCGACGGCAAATACCAGCGCGTCTCGTGGGACCAGGCGCTGAACGAGATTTCCGCCAAGCTGCTGGACATGAAGAAGGCGAGCGGCCCTGATTCCGTCTTCTGGGTCGGCTCGTCGAAACACAACAACGAACAGTCGCAATTGCTGCGCAAGTTCGTTTCCTTCTTCGGCACCAACAATTGCGACCACCAGGCGCGCATCTGCCACTCCACCACCGTGGCCGGCGTGGCGAATACCTGGGGCTACGGCGCGATGACGAACAGCTACAACGATATGCAGAACGCGAAGGCGATCATGTATATCGGTTCCAACGCGGCCGAGGCGCACCCGGTGTCGATGCTGCACATGCTGCATGCGAAGGAAACCGGCGCGAAGGTGATCGTGGTCGATCCGCGCTACACGCGCACGGCGGCGAAGTCCGACCAGTACGTGCGTATCCGCTCGGGTTCGGACATTCCGTATCTGTACGGCATGCTGTACCACATCTTCAAGAACGGCTGGGAAGACAAGCAGTACATCAACGATCGCGTCTATGGCATGGACAAGATCCGCGAAGAGGTGATGAAGTGGACGCCGGACAAGGTCGAGGAAGCCTGCGGCGTGCCCGAAGCGGAGGTCTACAAGGCGGCCGAAACGATGGCGAAGAACAAGCCTTCGACCGTGGTGTGGCGCATGGGCCAGACCCAGCACTCGATCGGCAACGCCATCGTGCGCGCGTCCTGCATCCTGCAGCTGGCGCTGGGCAACATCGGCGTCTCGGGCGGCGGCACCAACATCTTCCGCGGCCACGACAATGTGCAGGGCGCGACCGACGTCGGCCCCAACCCCGATTCCCTGCCCGGCTACTACGGCCTGGCCACCGGTTCATGGAAGCACTGGTGCAATGTAT
>DASVLM010000843.1:0-3466 GCA_036384875.1 Noviherbaspirillum sp. | reverse complement strand
AGACGCTTGCCGCAGAAGGCCGGTGTAATCTCGGAATAGACTCCGAAGGCCGGCAGCACCAGGATGTAAACCTCTGGGTGACCCCAGATCCAGATCAGGTTCACATACATCATCGGGTTGCCGCCAAGACCGGTCGTGAAGAAATTGGTCCCCACGTAGCGGTCCAGGGTCAGCAGCGCCAGCGTCGCGGCCAGCACAGGAAAGGACGCAACGATCAGGACGTTGGTGCACAGCGCCGTCCAGGTGAAGACCGGCATCCGCATCATGGTCATGCCAGGTGCCCGCAACTTCACGATGGTCGCGATCAGGTTGATGCCTGATAGTGTCGTGCCGACGCCGGCGATCTGAAGTCCCCAGATGTAGTAATCCATGCCGACGTCGGGACTGTAGGCGATGCCGGACAGCGGCGGGTAAGCGAGCCAGCCGGTGCGGGCGAATTCGCCGACGAACAGCGACATCATGACCAGCACGGCGCCGCCGACCGTCATCCAGAAGCTGAAATTGTTGAGGAACGGAAACGAGACGTCCCGCGCGCCGATCTGCAGCGGCACCACATAGTTCATCAGCCCCGTCACCAACGGCATGGCGACGAAGAAAATCATGATCACGCCATGGGCGGTGAAGATCTGGTCGTAGTGATGCGCCGGCAGATATCCTTGCGAAGAGCCGAACGCGATGGCCTGCTGCATGCGCATCATCAGCGCGTCCGCAAAGCCACGCAGCAGCATCACCACGCCGAGCACAATATACATCACGCCGATCCGCTTATGGTCGACGCTGGTGAACCATTCGCGCCAGAGATAACCCCATAACCGGAAATAGGTGATGGCGCCGAATATGGCGATCCCACCTGTCGCGACCACGAGAAAGGTGCCGACCAGGATCGGTTCGTGGATCGGGAAAGCATCCAGCGTGAACCGGCCAAAGATAAGTTTGTAGAGCGAAGATTGGGCCAACATCTGAAAACCGTCTCGATTCAAGAGTTCGACGAGCGCGCCGCGCCGAGCACCAGTCCTTCCGGTGCCGGAGAGAGCGGCATCAAGGACGGGCGCGGAAGGCCTGCGCCGGTCAAATGCGCCGTATTGGGCACAGGTGAAAATGGCGCAGCCTGCGTCAGTCCGGTCGGATGCTCGGGCGTGCAGAGGCTTGCGACATAGGACGGAGCCGCGCCGAACACCGCGCCACGACGCGCATATTTGTCGTGTTCCAGCGGGATGAGATTGGTGAGACCGGCGACACCGAGGCCCCCCTTGGCGTCGATCGCGCTCATCTCGTCCATGCACATCTTGCCCGGCTCAACACAGAGCTGGATGATCGCCTTGAACAGCGTGTCATCCACCTTTGCATAGCGGCGCACGGGCTCATTCTCGCTCGGCTTCTCGAGCTGCAGGTAGGCGGCACGATCGAGCACCGTGCCCTGTGATTTCGCCTGGGCGACCCAGGCCTTGAAGGCATCTTCGCTCAGGCCGTGAAAGGTGAAGTGCATGCCCGAAAAGCCGGCACCGCTGTAATTCGCCGAAAATCCTTCATACGTTCCTGCCTTGTTGATCACGGCTCTGAGCTGGGTCTGCATCGCGGGCATCGCGTAGACCTGGCCCGCAAGCGCCGGGATGTAGAAGGAATTCATCACCGAGGACGATGTGATGCGGAATTCGATCGGCTGGTTTACCGGTGCGGCCAGATCGTTCACCGTCGCAATGTCATAGTCGGGATAGATGAAGAGCCATTTCCAGTCGAGCGACACGACCTCGACCCGCAGCGGCCGCGTATCTTCCGGCACCGGCTGATCGCTCGAAATTCGCTCCAGCGGACGATACGGATCCAGCAGATGCGTGCTCGCCCAGGTGAGAGCGCCGAGGCAGATGATGATCAGGAGCGGCACCGACCAGATCATCAATTCCAGATAGGTGGAATGATCCCATTCCGGCTTGTAGACCGCCGCTGCATTGGACTGGCGGTAGCGCCAGGCGAATATCAGCGTCGTGATCATCACCGGAATGATGATCAACAGCATCAGCAACGTGGTTTCGATCAGGAGATTGCGCTGCTGGGTCGCAACGTCGCCGGATGGAGAAAGCACCACGGCGTTACATCCGCCGAGCAAAATACAGGCGGATAGCACGAGAAAAGTTGAAAGCCGCTTCAAGACGAACCTGCTGGAGATTGCACTTCTGCGCCCGGCAGTACCGGCATTGCGCCGCCTGTCCCATTGGACAATTTGCCCAATGCCTCGCAGCGGCTGCTGGTGACACAAGGCATCCGTCGGCGTCCGCCTATTGCGCGCCGGCTATGGCAAAATTTGAATTCGAGGATGTTCTGCGCGTCATGATCGCAAATGCCACCACCGCCACGCCATCGAACGCAGACGACATATCGGGATCGAATGCCCACGATAGCGTGAGTTCCGGCGAGATCGCCATCGGCGTCATCATTGGCCGCACCTCTGAATTTTTCGACTTCTTCGTCTATGCCATCGCGTCGGTTGTGGTGTTTCCGAAGCTGGTATTTCCCTACGTCGATCCGCTGACGGGCACGCTCTATTCGTTCGCGATCTTTGCGCTGGCCTTCATTGCGCGTCCGATCGGCACCTCCATTTTCCTGGCGGTAGACCGCGCCTATGGCCGCGGCGCCAAACTGACGATTGCGTTGTTTCTGCTGGGCACGTCGACCGTCGCGGTGGCGTTTCTGCCGGGCTATGACAGCATCGGCGTGTTCTCCGCAATCCTGCTGTCGCTGCTCCGCATCGGCCAGGGCCTGGCGCTTGGCGGCAGCTGGGATGGACTGCCCTCTCTGCTCGCACTCAACGTACCGGCCAGGTCACGTGGCTGGTATGCGATGATCCCTCAGCTTGGCGCGCCGCTTGGCCTTCTGGTGGCGAGCGCGCTGTTTACCTTCTTCATCACGACGCTGTCCGCAGGTGATTTCCTCGAATGGGGCTGGCGCTATCCGTTCTTCGTGGCGTTTGCGATCAACGTCGTCGCACTATTTGCGCGCCTCCGTATTGTCGTCACGCCGGAATATTCCGAGCTGTTCAGCCGGCGCGACCTCGAGCCTGAGCCGGTTGGAGCGACATTGGTCGCTGAAGGCCGCAATGTCGTGGTCGGCACCTTCGCGCCGCTCGCCAGCTTCGCGCTGTTCCACATGGTGACCGTGTTTCCGTTGTCCTGGGTGTTCCTGTTCACCCAGGACGGGCCGGGCCGCTTCCTCATCATCGAGATGATCGCAGCCGTGTTCGGCGTGATCGCGATCATCGCGTCCGGCCCGATCGCCGATCGCGTCGGACGTCGAACCCTGCTCGGCGCGTCAGCGGTTGCGATCGCCGCATTCAGCGGATTTGCGCCGCAACTGCTCAATAATGGCGGCTTCGGCGAAACATTGTTCATGCTGCTTGGATTCGTCCTGCTCGGCATTTCCTTCGGCCAGTCATCGGGTTCGGTCGCCTCGAACTTCTCCCAGGCGAATCGCT
>DASVLM010000842.1:0-2611 GCA_036384875.1 Noviherbaspirillum sp. | reverse complement strand
CGGCGACGAAGGCGAAGCGCGGCAGGCGATGTGGCGCGGCGAGATCGACGGCTATGCGGTCCTGCCGCAAGACCTCAAGCGCAATGTGCTGCGCGGCGAGAATGCGGTAGTACCGGTGGCGGGCAACGGCGCCTACCTTTTGCTCAACAAGACCGTGCTCACCGGCTTTGCGGAAGCCATCGGCACCGTGTCCGCCGGCATCGAGATCAGGAAACTGCAAGCGCGCGGACAAAGTGCCATGCAGGCAGCGCAAAGCCGCAGCCCGGTCAATACGCAAATGGTGGCGCTCTTCAACCCGGATGAGGGCTACGGCAACTATGTCGTGCCGGCGGTCGCGATCATCATCATCCAGCAAACGCTGCTGATGGGCGTGGCGCTGCTGATCGGCACCATGGTGGAACAAGGCTCGCACCGGGCGAGCGCATCCGCCTGGCTGGGGCGCATCGCCGCCTTCTCCAGCTTCGGCATGCTCACCGGCATGCTCTACTTCGGCTGGATCTTTGCGCTGCACGGCTACCCGCGCGGCGGCAATCCGCTGGGTGCTATCCTCCTTTTATTGCTCTTCATTCCCGCCGTATCTGCCGCCGGCGCACTGGCCGGCCTCCTGTTCGGCGACCGCGAACGCGCCATCCAGGTGTTGCTGTTCACTTCCATTCCCATGGCCTTCCTGTCCGGCTTTTCGTGGCCGGGCGAAGCGCTGCCGCAGGCACTGCAATGGCTGCGCTGGCTGATTCCGAGCACCGCGGGCATCCAGGCATCGTTGCGGCTGAACCAGATGGGCGCATCGCTCGCCGATGTCGCGCCGCTGCTTGCGGTGCTGGCCGTACTGGGAGCGATATTCATTGCCGGCGTGTGGATGGCCGGCAAGCCTGTGGCCGGAGACCGGGCACACGGAAATTGATTCAAGGTTTTTGACTCCGCGCAACTCATCGTCACCAACCTCAACGCAACGAAGCCTGTAGAATCTTCGGACTACCCCGCATTCATTTTCCGCATGGCGCAGACCACTCCTTCCGACGCAGCAACTCCAGTCAATCCGGGCTCTCGCCTGTCCGACGCGGATCGCTGGCGGCTGTTCGTTTCGCGGGTGGCGGATTACGCGCTTTTCATGCTGACACCGGAAGGCTACGTCCACAGCTGGAACGAAGGCGCACAGCGCATCAAGGGATACGCCGCCAGCGAGATCATCGGCCAGCATTTTTCCCGCTTCTACACCGCAGAAGACCGCGCCATCGACAAACCCGCCCGCGCGCTGCGCACTGCGCTCGAAGAGGGCAAGTTCGAAGACGAAGGCTGGCGGGTGCGCAAGGACGGCACGCGCTTCTGGGCCAGCGTGGTGATCGACCCCATTCGCGACGACGACGGCGTGCTGATCGGATTCGCCAAGATCACGCGCGACCTGACCGAGCGGCGCGAAGCCGCGCTTGCGCTGGAGCGTGCCAAGGAAGCGTTGTTCCAGTCGCAAAAGCTCGAAGCCATCGGCAAGCTGACCGGCGGCGTCGCGCACGACTTCAACAACCTGCTGGCGGTGATTGTCAGCGGATTGGAACTGCTGGCGCAGGAAGTGCAAAGCCCGGCTGCAGTCAAGGTGCTTGACAGCATGGACCGCGCCGCCACGCGTGGTGCGATGCTCACGCGCCAGCTGCTCGCCTTCGCCCGCCAGCAGCCGCTGCGCAAGGAGCGGCACAACCTCAACCAGGTGATCGGGGCATTCGAGGCAGTGCTGCGCCGCGCCTGCGGCGAACTGGTGAGTTGCAGGCTGATGCTGGACCCGCGACTGCGTCCCGTCATGATCGACGCGACGCAGTTCGAGGCCGCGCTGCTCAACCTCGTCACCAATGCACGCGATGCAATGTCGGAAGGAGGTTCGATCCACATTGCCACGGAAAACGTCGAACTGCCGGCAGGAAAGGTCGGCACACTCGCGGCCGGCAACTATGTGAAAGTCACGGTCATCGACAACGGCACCGGCATGCCGCCGGAGGTCGCCGCGCGGGCCATCGATCCTTTCTTCACCACCAAGGAGATCGGCAAGGGCACCGGCATGGGCTTGAGCCAGGTCTACGGGCTTGCCCAGCAGTCGGACGGCGACATCGTGATCGATACGCAGGTCGGCAAGGGCACGTCCATCTCGCTGTTCCTGCCCGCGCTGGCGCCTGCCGAGGGCGACGCGGAGACGCTCGTCGGCAATGACATCCCCGGCACCGAGCTGGCGCTGGTTGTCGACGACGTGCCCGATGTGCTGGAGATTGCCGTCACGCTGTTCAAGCAGATGGGATTCGAAGTGCTGTCGGCCAACACCGGGCGCGATGCGCTGGAGGTCTTGCAGCGCACGCCGAATGTCGGCGTGCTGTTCAGCGACGTGCTCATGCCGGGCATGAGCGGCATCGAACTCGGGCATGAAGCGCGCAAGCTGGTGCCCGGCATCAAGGTCGTACTCGCGTCCGGCTATCCCGCGCCGGCGATCGCCTCCGAACATACCGATTTCGCCAGCTTCGCGTTCGTGAGCAAGCCGTATCGCCTGGCTGAGCTGGCGAAGGTGCTGCGCAAAGCGGATTGAACGCCACTCTCCTTCACAACCGAATTCCCAAGAACATCCCTGACCGATCGC
>DASVLM010000841.1:0-11256 GCA_036384875.1 Noviherbaspirillum sp. | reverse complement strand
CTTGGGAGCCGGACACAGGGAAGTCTTGCAGATGTTCCCCGCCCCGCAGGCCCACTGCCCACCCTGCAGCGCTTTCGCCCTGCTCCAGACAACACTTATCAAAGAAGCATCAATTCCCGCCTCGCTGTCCGTCAGGCAGATGTCGTTTTCAGGAATCCAGCCAACGAACAGCTGATTTTCGTTACCCACCACCCCTCAGTTTGCATTTTAAGATTGCCTTCAAGGTCAAGTCTTATATAAGATATAGGACTTCGGAATTTCCACTAGCTATTTCTATTCGGAAATTTTGACGAGAGCCGAGCCGCCTGCCGCCCCAACACAACACAAAGGCAGCACGAAAGGCAGCCAAGCCAACCCGGATAAACGCAACCGTCAACAAGGGCAAACCATGCTAACTACCTACCGCAACCATGTCGCCGAACGCGCGGCCCTCGGCATCCCGCCGCTCCCGCTGTCCGAAGCCCAGACCAAGGACCTGGTCGAGCTGCTCAAGAACCCGCCCGCAGGCGAAGAACAGTTCCTCGTCGAACTGCTCACCAACCGCGTGCCCGCCGGCGTCGACAATGCGGCACGGGTAAAAGCCGGTTTCCTCGAAAAGGTCGCCAAAGGCACCGAAAAGAGCCCGCTCGTCTCGCGCGAACTCGCCACCAAACTGCTCGGCACCATGCTCGGCGGCTTCAACATCAAGCCCATGATCGACCTGCTCGATGACGCCGCAGTCGGCGCCGTCGCCGCCGAAGGCCTGAAGAAGACCCTCCTGATGTTCGACTACTTCCACGACGTCAAGGAACTCGCCGACAAGGGCAGCGCCAACGCCAAAGCCGTGCTGCAATCCTGGGCCGACGCCGAGTGGTTCACCTCGCGTCCGGAAGTCCCGCAAAGCCTGACCCTGACCGTGTTCAAGGTCTCCGGCGAAACCAACACCGACGACCTCTCGCCCGCACCCGACGCCACCACCCGCCCGGACATCCCGATGCACGCGCTGGCGATGCTGAAGAACCCGCGCCCCGGCATCAACCCCGACGAGCCGGGCAAGGTCGGCCCGATCAAGCAGATCGAAGCGCTGAAGGCCAAGGGCCACATGGTTGCCTACGTCGGCGACGTGGTCGGTACCGGCTCTTCCCGCAAGTCCGCCACCAACTCCGTGTTGTGGTTCACCGGTGACGACATTCCCTACATTCCGAACAAGCGCTTCGGCGGCGTCTGCCTCGGCAGCAAGATTGCCCCGATCTTCTACAACACCATGGAAGATGCCGGCGCGCTACCGATCGAACTCGACGTTTCCAAGATGGAGATGGGTGACGTCATCGAGCTCCGCCCCTTTGAAGGCAAGGCACTGAAGAACGGTGAAGTCATCGCCGAATTCACCGTCAAGTCCGACGTGCTGTTCGACGAAGTGCGCGCTGGTGGCCGCATTCCCCTCATCATCGGCCGCGGCCTCACCGCCAAGGCGCGCGAAGCGCTCGGCCTGCCGGCGTCGACGCTGTTCCGCCTGCCGAAGAATCCTGCCGGTTCGACCAAGGGCTTCTCGCTCGCGCAGAAGATGGTCGGCCGTGCTTGCGGCCTGCCGGAAGGCCAGGGCATTCGCCCGGGTACCTATTGCGAACCGAAGATGACCACCGTTGGCTCGCAAGACACCACCGGCCCGATGACACGCGACGAGCTGAAGGACCTGGCTTGCCTCGGCTTCTCGGCTGACCTCGTGATGCAATCCTTCTGCCACACCGCTGCGTATCCGAAGCTGGTGGACGTGAAGATGCACCAGGAACTGCCGACCTTCATCTCGACCCGCGGCGGCGTTGCGCTGCGTCCGGGCGACGGCGTGATCCACTCGTGGCTGAACCGCTTGCTGCTGCCCGACACCGTCGGTACCGGCGGCGACTCGCACACCCGCTTCCCGATCGGCATCTCCTTCCCGGCAGGTTCTGGTCTGGTGGCCTTCGCTGCTGCGACCGGCGTCATGCCGCTGGACATGCCTGAGTCGGTGCTGGTGCGCTTCAAGGGCGAAATGCAGCCGGGCGTCACGCTGCGCGACCTGGTCAACGCGATTCCGCTGTACGCCATCAAGCAAGGCATGCTCACCGTCGAGAAGAAGGGCAAGAAGAACATCTTCTCCGGCCGCATCCTCGAAATCGAAGGTCTGCCGAAGCTGAAGGTCGAACAGGCATTCGAACTTTCCGACGCGTCCGCCGAGCGTTCCGCTGCCGGCTGCACGGTCCACCTCGACAAGGAACCGATCATCGAGTACATGAACTCGAACATCACCCTGATGAAGTGGATGATCGCCAACGGCTACCAGGACAAGCGCACGCTGGAGCGCCGCATCAAGGCGATGGAAGCCTGGCTGGCCAAGCCGGAACTGCTGAAGGGCGATGCAGATGCCGAATACGCTGCCGTCATCGAGATCGACCTGGCCGACATCAAGGAACCCATCGTCGCCTGCCCGAACGATCCGGACGATGTGAAGACGCTGTCCGAAGTCGCCGGCGACAAGATCGACGAAGTCTTCGTCGGTTCCTGCATGACCAACATCGGTCACTTCCGCGCAGCGTCCAAGCTGCTCGAAGGCAAGACCGATATTCCGGTCCGCCTGTGGATCGCGCCGCCGACCAAGATGGACCAGCAGGTGCTGACGTCCGAAGGCCACTACGGCAACCTCGGCCGCACCGGCGCCCGCATGGAAATGCCGGGCTGCTCGCTGTGCATGGGTAACCAGGCACAGATCCGCAAGGGTTCCACCGCGATGTCGACCTCGACCCGCAACTTCCCGAACCGTCTCGGCCTCGATACGCGCGTCTACCTCGGCTCGGCAGAACTCGCGGCCGTGTGCGCGATGCTCGGCAAGATCCCGACCAAGGAAGAGTACATGGCGAACATCGGCGTGATCGAGAAGAACGCTGCCGACATCTATCGCTACATGAACTTCGACCAGATCAAGGACTTCAGCGACGTGGCGGAAACAGTCCAGGTGTAAGCAGGTCCGCATGTTCTTCGTTCCTGCAACTGCGGGAATGAAGGGAGTGAATGCAGCCGGCTCCTTGCGCAAGCGGGGAGCCGGTTTTTTTATTCAAGTACGCCATGCCATGGCGGTATCTCCCTGCGGCTGCAGAGATTGATTTTCTTCGCAGCACCTTTCATCGCATATCGCGCCGCTCGCATTGAGACAGCGCAGGTGCCGTGCGTTCAGCGCTCATGCAACCGTAGCTCATCCGTAGAATCGACCCGTTCCCGCACCTGCTGCCAAACACAGCATGTACCACTCGGCTGCGCTGCGTTTCCAATCGCGGCTGACTCCGACTGACTCGTCGAAAGCGATTCTTTCTTGCTTGCACTGAACTGGAAGACGCACGCTCCCAATGCGTCGCTGCATGCCAATGCCCGGGTCGATACCGGCATTATTGCCGCGCGTGCACTTGCCTGTTATATGGTGGTCTTGATCCACATCGCAGGCTGGAATTTCTACCAGTTCACGGACCAGTGGTGGCCGACGAATGTCTACGACTCCATCGCCAGGTTCGCCGTGCCGGTGTTCTTCATGATCTCCGGTGCGCTGCTGCTGACGAAGGAGGAAGCGCTCGGCGATTTCCTGCGCAAGCGCGCACTCCGCGTTCTGCCGCCGCTGCTGTTCTGGTCCGCTGTCTACCTGCAGTACTACAAGATGCTCGGCCAGGGGCGCAGCCATCATGGCTGGATTGCCACCATCCTGAATGGCCCGGTGGAGGTGCACCTGTGGTACCTCTACGCGATCGTTGGCCTGTATGCCTTCGTGCCGATGCTGCGCAAGATGTATCTCGGCTCGTCCGAGGAGGAGAAGCGATATTTCCTGTGCGCGTGGTTCATCGTCGCGGTGCTGGTTCCATGTGCCGTGAAGTACCTCGGCATGCCGCCGGCGTTCGTCGATGTGTACCACCTCGGCAGTTTCAGCGGGTATGCGGGCTACCTGTTCCTCGGCGCGTATTTGCATGAGCACAGGCAGGGAAAACCGTCATCGGCGCCGACGTGGTTGACGGTGTTGGTGGCAGCGAGCGCGAGCACCATGATGCTGACGTGGTGGGCGTCTGTCCATGGCGGCAAGGCTGACGATTCGTTTTACGGCTACCTCTCGCCGCTGGTCGTCATTGCCTCAATCGCCGCATTCAAGCTGCTGCTGGGCGTGCGGTCGGCACCGGGAACATTTACATTCAGCGCGATGAACACGGTGGCGGCAAACTCGCTGGGCATCTACTGTGTGCATCTCATCGTGTTTGAAAGGGCCGCGGCTTGGCACTGGCTCTTCAGTGGTTCCCACTGGTGGACGCTCCCTGCCAACGCCGCGTTTGTGGTGCTGGTATCGATGGCACTCGTCGCACCGATGAAGCGATTACCTGTGTTGCGCTATGTAGCGTAAAAAAAAGCCCGCGCATCGCGCGGGCGAATCCCATATCGGCAGGATATGGAAGAGACAGACGCCATGCGCCAACCCTTGGCGCAATTCCCTTGCAGAGTTACTGAGCGCGGTTCGCGGTGCGCATTGCTTCCTGGCGCACTTCGTCGCGCGTCTTCGTCGACGCAACATTGGTGAATTCCACGAACTCCGGCTGATGCGCAATCTGTCCTTGCGCGTTGGCGGCTTCCAGTTCAGCGCGCACTTCCGCGCGCGTCTTGCCGGCGACTTGCGCATGCTCGACGAACTCGGGGCTCGTGCGCGCGGTCTGGCCCTTGGCCTGCGCATCCTGCAGCTCGACGCGGGTTTCGGCTGGCGTCTTCGTCGAGGGAACGTTCACGAACTCCACGAAATCCGGACGATGGTTGAGTTCGAGCACATCCAGGTCGGCCGCAAAGGAGGCGGAGGAAGCGGCAAAGAGAGCAAGAGCGATGGTAGTTGTGTGAGCTTTCATGATGATTCCCCAAAGATAGTTGATGTTCGTTTCGCGGCACCCGGTGCCGGCCGGTTTGCTTGTCCGGTGGAGTAACTTGCAATTTGCAAGCGACAAGTTCATCTTAGCCTAGTGACTTTTATTTTGCAAGTGAGTAGAATCGATTTCATGGAAAAAAAGTCGAAACCCGTCGAAATGCTGACTTGCCCGATCGTCCGCTCAGCCGCCTTGCTGGGCGACGAATGGGTCTTGCTCGTCCTGCGCGCGCTGTTTCGCGGCGCCCATAAATTCGACGAGTTGCAGAAGCAGACCGGTGCTGCGACGAACATCCTGACTACTCGCCTGAACCGCTTGCTCGAGCATGGAATGGTGGAAAAGACGCCGTACCAGGAACGTCCGGTACGCTATAGCTATGGCTTGACCGAGCGCGGACGCGCGCTTTTTCCAGTGGTGCTGGAACTGATGAAGTTCGGTAACAAATGGCTGCCCTGCGATGCACCGCCGGTGAAGCTGCTGCACACCGAATGCGGAAAATTGAGCGAGCCTGGGCAGACTTGTTCGGAGTGCGGCGGGCCGCTCAGGTTGGGAAATGTGAGGCTGGCGGAGGGCTGAGTCGTCGCTGCACGGCAAACTTCGCTGGAGGAAATACGAGGAGTAGAATGATTCCATCTGTCGACGGAGGGAATCATGGCAATTTCATCAATAGGCATCGGCTCTTCCGCGATCGATACCGGCATCGCTACCTCGCCTTCCGTCACTGCCACCTCCGATAGCGGCGACATTGCGTCCACTGCAACGGCAAGTTCGCCCGATGCTGGCACGGGCGGCGTCAACAACAGCGCATTGTCCCAAGCGATCAGGCAGGCGCTGGCGCAGGTGAATGCGGGCGGCGACCTGTCGGGCCTGCTGACGGCAACCGGCCAGCAATCGACGTCGGACTTCATGAGCAGCCTGTTCAACGCGCTGCAAACTTCTCCCGCTGATGCGTCGCAAAGCAATCCCTTTTCCGGTCTGCCCGGCTATGGACCATCCCAAGCCGCAACTGCTCCGGTGGCGCTGAACCAGTCGAGCCCAACGATCGGATTGCAAAAGAGCATACAGAGCCTGATCAATCAGCTGGGCGATAACAGCAATATCGGCAGCCTGTTCGGCGGCGACTCGGGTTCCGGGGGATCGCCAGCGCTCCTCAATCTGCAGCAGTCGTTCAACAGTCTCCTGACCAACAGCGGCGGCAATCCGAGCCAGGCGTCGCTGCAGTCTTTCCTGAAAACCGTCGCAGCCAATATCCAGGGATCTACCTCCCTCGGCAGCTTCCTCGACGTATCTGCCTGAGTGTGCCGCAGGTGCGCGGGATGCGCACCGTATCGTCGGGAAGTCAATCGCTACCGGCGTCTCCCAAGATATTCCTGCCCTCCGTTTGATTTCCTCATGTCTCAGGCGTGACTTCGGTCGCCTGGTTTTGTGACCGCTTTACGGTTGTCCTCGCCCCCGGCTCGCAAGGTGTGCCAAGGGGCAGGCGACACCTGCCGTACAGCATGCACTCTCGCCTCGCGTGACTCGCCCTGGGCCGAAATACCTTTTGACTTTTTCCAACACAATGATATATTGTATCAAACAACGATCTATTGTTTCAATCAGTGAAACGTAAAAAGAAGCCAGCGAAATTTCGCCATGGCCAGGAGACGGAGATGAAGTTCAATACAGAACATATCAACCAGGCCGGATGCATATACGGCCTGCGGACGGCACAGGCATATCCGGCTGCGCCGTCAATTTGCATGCGGACCGCTTTCGCATGTGCGATCCTTTCCGGCAGGCGGATACCTGTCCATTTCAGCGGAGGCCGGAAATCATGATTGAGATGCTGCTCAAGCGTGCATTGCAAAGTGCCGCAGTTGTCTGGCTGATGTCCATCATCGCTTTCGCGGGCATTCATCTCATTGGCGATCCCATCTACCTGCTTGTTGCACCAAATGCCTCACAGCAGGAGATTGAAGAAGCTTCGCGTGCGCTGGGTCTCGACCTGCCGTTCCATGAGCAGTACTGGATCTTCCTGAAAAACGCCCTACATGGCGACCTCGGGACGTCCTTCGTGTTCAACCAGCCGGCTGTGGGGCTGATCCTCGAACGCATGCCGGCAACGCTTGAACTGGCGGTACTGGCACTGCTGCTATCGGTTGCAATCGGCATCCCGCTGGGAATGATCGCTGGCCTCAAACCGGAAGGGCGGCGCAACAAATTCATCATGGGCATGTCCGTCCTCGGCGTGACGGTGCCGACCTTCTGGATCGGCCTGATCCTGATCATGATATTTGCCGTGAACCTGGGCTGGCTTCCGTCCGGCGGACGCGGACCGACCACTTCGCTATTCGGTGTGCAAGTCAGCTTCCTGTCCTGGGAAGGGTTGAAGTACCTGCTGCTGCCGGCGCTGACGCTGTCTCTTTACAAGATCTCGCTGGTGATCAGGTTGACCGAGGCCGGCACGCGCGAGGTGGCGACTCAGGAGTATGTGAAGTTTGCGCGTGCCAAAGGCGTGTATGGCGCGCGCTTGATGATGCGCCATATTGCGCCGAACGTGATGATTCCCATTGTGACGGCACTCGGCCTGGAGTTCGGTCATCTGATTGCATTCTCCCTCGTCACCGAATCGATCTTTGCGTGGCCCGGTATGGGCAAGCTGATCGTCGACTCGGTGCTGCATCTGGATCGTCCCGTCGTCGTCGCCTACCTGATGATCACGCTGCTGCTTTTTGTTTTCATCAACTTCGTGGTCGACGTTTTGTATCTCGTCCTCGACCCCCGCCTGCGTACCCGGACCGCATAAGGAGAGACGCTGTGGTCAAGTCCCATCCGCCCGAGGGCGAAATCACGATCAAGTCCGTTGCGCCGGCTGCTTCTGCAAGCGACCGCGGCAAGGCATCCATTGACACCGACACGACAATGACGAAACGCGCTTCCCGCTTCCCCATGCACGGCATTTCCGGCAAGTTGCCGCCGCCGGAAGCGCCGTGGCAGCGCCTTGCTCGCCAGTACCTCAAAAGCAGAGTGGGTACCGTGGCGCTGGCGCTGCTCGCGATCATTCTTCTGCTTGCATTGTGCGCGCCACTGGTGTCGCCGCAAGACCCGTACGATCTCAGCACCGTCTCCATTATGGAAGCGGAGCAGCCGCCGGGCGCCGTCAGCGCAGACGGAAAAATCACCTACCATCTCGGCACCGACGGCGCCGGGCGGGACCTGATGAGCGCCATCCTGTACGGGCTGCGCATCAGTGTCGGCATCGGCTTTGCCAGCGCGCTGGTGGCATTGGCGATCGGCACAACAATAGGATTGGTGTCCGCGCATTTCGGCGGCAAGGTTGATGCCGCCATCATGCGGCTGGTCGACCTGCAGCTCAGCATTCCAGCCATTCTTGTCGCGCTGGTCCTGCTTGCCGCGGTCGGGCAGGGGGCAGACAAGACGCTCATTGCACTTGTGGCAGTCCAGTGGGCGTATTTCGCCCGCAATGTGCGGGGTGCCGCCATCGTCGAGCGGCAGAAGGAATACATCGAGGCGGCTCTGGGGCAGGGGCTGCCGGCGATTCGCGTCATGTTCCGCCACATCCTGCCCAATTGCGTGGCGCCGCTGGTGGTAACCGCCACCCTGCAAATGGCCCATGCGATCACGCTCGAAGCCACGATGAGCTTTCTCGGTATCGGCCTGCCCCAGACCAAGCCTTCGCTCGGCCTGCTGATTTCCAACGGCTTCGAATACATGTTCTCGCACAAGCACTGGATCAGCCTTTTCCCCGGCATTGCACTAGTCATCCTTGTGGTGACGATCAACCTGGTCGGCGATCGCCTGCGTACCGTGCTGAACCCGAAACTGGATGCGTAGGAGCTTTTCATGGCACTGCTAGAAGTCATCAACCTATCGACGGAATTCCATACAAGCGCCGGCACCGTGCGGGCCGTCGACCGCGTCAGTTTCTCGCTGGAGCGCGGCAAGATCCTCGGCATCGTCGGCGAATCCGGATCGGGCAAATCGGTCACCGCGTTTTCCCTGATGAATCTGGTCGACCCGCCGGGGCGCATTGCCGGCGGCGAAATCATGTTCAATGGCGAAGACTTGCGCAAGGTGAGCGCCGCACACTGGAACCGCCTGCGCGGCGATCGCATTGCGATGGTCTTCCAGGACCCGATGATGTCGCTGAACCCTGTCATGCGCATCGGCGACCAACTGGCCGAGACCTTGCTGGTACACGGCAAATGCAAGCGCGGCGAAGCCGGCGGCATCGTGCACGATGCGTTGAAGCGGGTCGGCATTCCGGCGCCTGCGGAACGCATGCGTGCCTATCCGCACGAAATGTCGGGCGGGATGCGCCAGCGCGTGGCGATTGCAAATGCGATCATCAACCGGCCCGATCTCATCATCGCCGACGAGCCGACCACGGCGCTCGACGTGACAGTGCAGGCGCAAATCCTGTACGAGATGAAATGCCTGGCAAAGGAAACCGGTACCGCACTGATCTGGATCACGCACGATTTGAGCGTGGTGAAGGATCTCGCCGATGAGATCTGCGTGATGTACGCGGGACGTATAGTGGAGCAGGGGCCAGTTGCAGACATCATTGTGCGGCCGCGGCATCCGTATACACGAGGCCTGATCGATTCGCTGCCGAATTCGCAGCAGCGTGGCCACCGTCTGTATTCCATTCCTGGCGCCACGCCGCCGCTGTTTGCGCTGCCGGCGGGATGCGCGTTTTCACCGCGCTGCGGGCGCGCTACCAACGAATGCGAAGCGGTGCCGCCGGTGCTGGCCGAAGGCGCACGCGCACACCGCTGCTTCCACCCGATAGAGGTCGTATGAATACCATGCTTGAAACACGCGGCTTGAGCAAAAGTTTCTCCGTAAAGGGGCGCGGCGGCTTCGGCTTGTTCCAGGGCAGAAGCCGGCCGGTTTATGCAGTGAACGAGGTGTCGCTTTCAGTGGCCAGCGGCGAAGTGCTCGGCCTGGTTGGGGAATCGGGATGCGGCAAGTCCACTTTCGGGCGCATGGTGGCGGGCCTGCTTCCGGCAACGGACGGTACCATCGCGCTTAACGGCAACGATGCGACCGCGCCGTCGCTCGATACGCATCTCAATGTGCAGATGGTTTTCCAGAATCCATACGCCTCGCTGAATCCGCGCATGCGTATCGATCACCTGGTGAGCGAAGCCGCCGTCTACCATGGCCTCGTCACCCGGCAAGATGCGCCGCAATACGTCGCCGAATTGTTGCAGCAGGTTGGCCTCGATCCTTGCTACGCCAGCCGCTATCCGCACCAGTTTTCAGGCGGTCAGCGCCAACGCATCGCGATCGCGCGGGCGCTTTCCCTGAAGCCGAAATTTGTCGTATGCGATGAAGCCGTGTCCGCGCTCGATGTGTCGGTGCAGGCGCAGATACTGAACCTGTTCACGGATTTGCGCGCCGAGAAAAACCTCACCTATCTCTTCATCAGCCACAACCTCGCGGTGGTGGAATACGTTGCCGACCGCGTGGCGATCATGTATCTCGGACGCGTGGTCGAACTGGCTGACACGAAAACGATATTCGCGTCGCCCAACCATCCTTATACCGCGGCGCTGATTGCCGATGCGCCGCGGATGGATTCGCAGGCAGCACAGCATCGGCCAATCCAGGGCGAGCTTCCAAGTCCGATGAATCCGCCTGCGGGTTGCCCTTTTCATCCACGCTGCCCGAAGGCGATGTTGCGTTGCAAGGAGGAACGCCCGGCATTGCGCGAAGTCGCGCCGCTGCATTTTTCAGCATGCCACCTGAACGACGGAGGCGCGTGACGGGCAAGTATCGATAACAACTTGGACCGAGTGTCCGGCGAATGCCGGAATCAAGGATGCGTTGGTCTGCACGCAGCCAGGGGGACCTTTTTTCCGCAAATTTGCAAGCGGATACCGGATGACAGCAAATACAAAATCAAGGGGAGCGGGAGGACCAATGATGAACGGCTAAAGAGATCCATCGAAAGCCTTGCCTGATGCGCGGTAATTGCGCGCGAAGGACGGCTGAACAACTGAAGTGTATTGAAGCGGCTGCCGCGATCACGCAGCCAGGGGGGCCTATTTGCGTGACCGCGGTGCCAACCCGCCTGCCAGCGGGTTTAACCTACTGCATGGAGAATGATATATGAAAAAGTCGCTCGTGGTGATGGCGATCGCAGGCGTATTTGCGCCGGTGCTTGCGCAAGCACAGACCAATGTGAAAGTGTATGGCCGGCTGGACACGAGTATGGATCGCGTCGATAACGGAAGCACCGCCATCCAGCAAAGCAACAATGCATCGCGCCTGGGATTCAAAGGCACCGAAGATCTTGGTTCCGGTCTGAAGGCCGCGTTCGGTGCCGAGATCGGCTTCAATTCGGACAACG
>DASVLM010000840.1:0-3408 GCA_036384875.1 Noviherbaspirillum sp. | reverse complement strand
GTTCGGCATGGTCGAATCTCGGGATGATTTACGGTCAGCGTGCCCCTGAATCTGCCGCCGGGCAAGTACCCATCGGATCGGATCCCGTCCGCCCCGGATCAGCGTTCCCTGATCGTGATGACTTGCTGGGACAACGTCCTGCCGCGGATATCCCAGGCGCGCAACCGGTAGCGGCCGGGCCGGAGGTACAGCTTGCTTACGGTATCGCCCTGCATGAAGGCGTAACGGTCGGCGGCGATGGCGTCCTCGTCTTCCTCGACGTAGTGCGCATCGACCACGCAGGGCGTGGTGACCCGGCACAGCGTCGCGCTTATGGTGTACGGAAGACGTTCGTCATTGAGCGTCAGCCACTCCGGGCGTTGCGTGTTGACGAGGTGCGCCAGCATGGGCTGGTTCCGGATCATGTCGTGCACGATCGCCGATGGCTGGGTATAGCCGCTTTCGACGGCCCGCTGGCCGGTGGCAGGCGGCAGGAGCACATTGACGTCGTATCGATCCGGATGTGCACTCCACAGCTTGCCGGCGGTGCGATCGACCAGGACGAAGGGACCTTTGAAAGGGAAGTTCTTGACCAGCTCGGCGTATGCATCCGATTCGCCCGGGATCTGCTCGCGGAACTGGGTCTGGTCGATCGACAGCGGCTCGGTGCCGGTCAGTTGCTGCAGTTGCATGGCCATCGGCACGGTGCTGCCCAGGCGCCCCTTCGCCTTGTCGATATGCGCATAGCCGGCGTGGACGAACAGCCGGGCGTCAGGGTTTTTTGCGAACACTTTCCGGTACAGGTTTCGGGCTTGCCTGATTTCACGTTCCTGCGTGGTGTGGCTGTCCACGTCGTAGGACACGACCTTGAAACCCAGCTTGATCGCAGTGCGCACTATCTCGCCATACGAGGGCTCGTGCAGGTATTCGCTGCCGCTGGCTCCGGTCGGATACCCCCGGTTCATCAGGCTGGCGTCCTTGTCGAGCAATGCCTCCGCCGCGAAATAGTCGAATCCGAGCGCGCGCAGACGTGGCAGCAGGGCCAATGTAAGTTGCCGGGTGTGGGCGTCGTGATGTGCCTCGTTGATCAGGACGATGCGGCGGTTGGCCGCCTGCTGGGCGATGACGTCGGCGGCGTCGGCGGCTTTCCATTGTTCCGCCTTGGGGATGGCCGTGTCCGCCGCCACGTGACTCTTCAGCGGGAAGTCGCGAAGCGCCTCGTTGTAAAGGCCCAGTTCGTTCTCGACCGACGCAAACATCTGCATGGCGAGCGGCCGGTCGGCGATGGGAAGCGCCTGGACCGTCTTGACCAGGTAAACGTAGCGGGCAAGGTCATTGGGCTGTTGCCTCAGCCCGTGGAACATTTCGATGGCGGCAGGGCTGAAATCCTGAGCCGGTGCGGACGGGAGAAGCGACGCGATCATGCAGAACGCGATGGAAACCGTTCGAAGTGGCACGCTGACCGGCATGTTCAACCCCCGTGGATGACCCGTGGCTAGCGTGCCTGTGTGCCTTCCGGCAGGCAAGCCTCCGTCCGGCTTCGGTGGAAACGAGACCGTGACGGACTGGGTACAATGCGCCGATGAGCACATTCACCTTGCAGCGTGGCCGCGTGCCGATGCTGATCAGTCTGCCGCACGACGGCAGCTTCATCCCCGACGACATCGCCGCGCGGATGCATCCGGCGGCGCGTCGTGCACCGGACACCGACTGGCATGTCGGCCGACTGTACGAACCGCTGGCCCAGGCGCTGGGCGCCAGCGTGCTGAAGCCGAAGGCTTCGCGCTACGTGATCGACCTGAACCGCCCCGTCGATGGCCATGCGCTGTACCCGGGGCAGCGCGAGACCGGTCTGGTACCGGCGATCGGCTTCGACGGGGAACCGCTGTACCGGGACGGCAGCGAGCCGGATGACGCCGAAATCCAACGGCGCATGAACGATTACTGGCGGCCATATCACCAGGCCATCGCGCAGGAACTTGCACGGCTGTGTGCGGAGCATGGCCGGGCGGTGTTGTGGGAAGGACACTCGATCCGCAGCCGGGTACCCATGCTGTTCGAGGGACGGCTGCCGGATTTCAATCTCGGCACGGCCGCCGGCACCAGTTGCGACCCGGCGCTGCAGGCGCACTTGCAGGCTTGCCTGGAGTCGCAATCGCGTTTCAGTTTTGCCGTCAACGGCCGCTTCAAGGGCGGTTACATCACGCGTCATTACGGCACGCCGGCGACCGGCGTGCAGGCCGTGCAGCTGGAACTGGCGCAGCTCAACTACATGGACGAGGAGAGCTTCGCGTACGACGAGGCGAAGGCGCCGGCGGTGCAGGATTTGATCGGCCGGATGCTGCAGGCCTGCCTGGCCTGATCGCAAGTAGTTGCGGGCGCAATCGGACGCGACAAAAGTCAAGATCCCGTGCGCGTATTGCGCAGGAAACCGCGTGTTGCATTCAGCCTTGGTATTCCATCGGCGTCGCATCGTCGGTTCGTCGCGCCACCCGAGTCGCCGGGTTCCGGCCGGGTTCGCGATACCTTAATCGTCCGAGGCTCGACATCATGATGCGTAAAGTTCTGATCGCTTCCCTGCTTGTGGCGGGCGTTGCGCTTTCCGGTTCCGTGTTGGCCCAGGCCGCTGCCCCGCAGGCGGCTGCTCCGGCGACGCAGGAAGCTCCTGCAGCGGCTCCCGCTGCTGCGGCCGACGCTGCGCCGAAGACCGTCATGCACCACAAGTCGCACCACAAGTCCCATCACAAGAGCCACAAGGCCGCGGCTCCTGCCGCAAACCCGGCTCCGGCGACGACGTCGGCGGGTTGATCGTGTTGTCATGAGTCGAAACCCCGCCGGTGCAGACCGGCGGGGTTTTTCATGTGCGCGACTTGCCGTGCGCCGATCGAGGGGAATCAGCGTGGCTGCGCCGGCAGTGCGGCGACGCACTTCAGTTCGATCGCGATCGGCGTGGGCAGCGCGCTGATGCCCACCGTGGTGCGGCAGGCGTCGATGCCGGCGAAATGTTCCGCATACAGCCGGTTGTAGATGGCGAAGTCGCGCTGCATGTCGGTCAGGAACACGGTGACGTCGACCAGGTCGGTCCACGCGGCGCCGCTGGCTTCGAGTATGGCGCGCACGTTGGCGAACACCTGCCGGCATTGGGCTTCGATGTCGTAGTCGACCAGCCGACCGTCTGCAGCATGCACATTGCCCGGAATCGCATTGCTGCCGGGTTGGCGCGGACCCACGCCGGACAGGAACAGCAGGTTGCCGACGCGCCGGGCGTGCGGGTAGGCGCCGACCGGTGCGGGGGCGGCGTCGGTGCGGATGCTGTCGCCACTCATGCGGCGCCTTCCCAGCGCCGGGTGAGCTGGGTCACCGCCTGGTGGTAGGCCTCGGGCAATTGCTCGCGCCCGCGCACGTCGAGGCCAAGGTCGTGGATGTGGC
>DASVLM010000839.1:0-2231 GCA_036384875.1 Noviherbaspirillum sp. | reverse complement strand
AATTATGTCATCACATTTAAATTATAACCGTAATTCAATGGAAGTCAAGGGATTCGCCCAGAAGCAATGCCACATTAACTGAAAATCATGAGTGAAGGGCATGTTGAATCGAGGCCGAGACGATAACCATCACTTTCGCAGGCCGCCCACCAGGACTTCAAACTGAAGCTATGACGGACACAATATCTAATCCTGAACGAATCCAACCCGCCCCAGCAGCAAAACCTCTTCGCTTGCGCGCGGGATTTCCCATGCTTGCCCCTTCCGCTACTGTCTGGCAAGAATCTCGGCTGGTAGTTATTTGTCCGTTCTCAGGCAAGATGGACGCGTTGAATGCCGGGGTCAATACGCGCAACAGAAAGTACTCAAAATGAAGACCACTTGGTAAGCGTCCGCCGGATCCAATGGTTTTGACCGGGAAGTGCTAATCTGTAATACTGGTCAGTACTGGCTTTGTCCCTCCGATCCACCACCATCCGAATATGGCCGAACTGGATGAACAGCGCAATCGATTGAGCGTCAAGATTGTCTACTATGGGCCAGCCCTGTCCGGCAAGACGACGAACCTGGCGCGCTTGCATGACTTGCTGGCACCGGGCTTGAAGGGCGAGATGATGACGCTGGAAACCGAGGGCGACCGCACGCTGTTTTTTGATCTGTTGCCGCTCGGCTTCAGAGCGCCGTCCGGCCTCCTGGTGAAATTCAACCTGTTCACCGTGCCGGGCCAGGTGGCGCACGATGGGACGCGCAAAGCCGTGCTGTCCCGGGCGGATGGCGTGGTATTTGTCGCGGATTCACAACGCAATCAGGCTGTCAACAATGGCGGCGCTTTCGACAATTTGCTGACCAATGCCGCGTTGGTCGGGCTCGATCCGGAGGCCCTACCCTTGGCCGTGCAATTCAACAAACGTGACATGCCCGATATCCTGGACGAGGAAGAGATTCGGGGCCGGTGGTCAAGCACGCCGTGGCCGCTGTTTTTTGCTTCGGCGCTGGAGGGAACGGGCGTGAGGGAGACCTACCGGTCCGTGCTCTCCGGCATCTACCGTCGCCTCGACGACGAATTCTCCCTGAGCCGGCAACATCGCTTGTCGGAAGATGTTTTTATTTCAGCGGCGGGGGGGTAGGAATGGCTGCGCAGCAATTCGACCGAGACTTTACCTTGACGGAATTGCTGAGTACGCGATTTTCGGCGAAGCTCAAGTCGGTACTCGACGCCATGCTTGGCATCCGATGGCAACTCGCCGGCCTCGATGGACACGTCGTGTTGGGTGAGCCGGGAAAATTAAGCGATGGGTCCGAAGGAATCGTCACGGAAACCTTGCTGCTCGACATCGAGCCGATCGGCAGCCTGCACGCAGTCGGTGCGCCGAGCGGGTCGGTTACCGCTATCGCCCGCTGCATCGAATGGATGCTGACGGGGGAACGCCGCTACCGCATGGCAGCGGTGCTGCATGTCGCGTCGGTACAGGCTGATTACGAAGCCTTGCAGCAAAAGCATGCCGCATTACAGGAATCGGAGCAACAGTACCGCGATCTCGCCACGCAGTTGGAACAGCGCGTCGCACAGCAGGTGGACGTGATTGCAAGGGCACAGCGTCAACTATACCAATCCGAGAAGATGGCATCGGTTGGCAGCCTGGCAGCCGGCATGGCGCATGAAATCAACAACCCGATCGGCTTCATTCGCAGCAACGCCATAACGGCAACCGCTTATGTGAAACAGCTTTCCGCTGTCCTGCTCGCGTATCGCCGGGGCGACGCGGAGACCGCTGATCGGCTGTGGCGCGAAACCGATGTGGATCTCGTGCTGGAGGACTTTCCGCCGCTACTGAAGGAATCGACCGATGGCGCCGACCGCATCGCAGGCATCATCGGCAACCTGCGAAGATATGCCGGCATCGACTACACGCTCACAGCCGGTATCGACTTGAACGATGCGGTGCGCGCCGTGTGCGGCATAGTCCGCGATCAGGCACGGGAGGATATTGCGATCGAACTCGATGTGCTCCCCCTGCCCACCATCGAATGCGACCAGGGGCGCATCAATCAGATGCTGCTGGCGATCATGCAAAACGCCATGCAAGCGATTGCCAAGGGCGGCACGGTGCGGGTCTCGACGCGGCCGGTGGGGCAGGAAATCCACATCGCGGTCAAGGACAACGGGTGCGGCATCGCCCCGGATGCGCTGCCCCGCATCTTCGATCCCTTCTACACTACACGCGATGTCG
>DASVLM010000838.1:0-6856 GCA_036384875.1 Noviherbaspirillum sp. | reverse complement strand
GCATCGCCGGTGCTGTACAGGGCTTCGCCCTTCGACGCATCCGCCTTCGGCGCCTTATTTTCTTCCGCAGCATAAGCGACGGAAGACACTGCCAACACTGCAACGAACAACGACTTCACAAACGGGACAAGCGCACGGTTCATTCAAACACCCTGGAATTTGATATTAAAATTCTTGCGGAATGCAGTGGCTGGAGCAGCGCATGGCGTCAGTTTCTCGCTTTTGCGACGCAACAAACCAATAACCCCTTATTGTACAATAGCTTTCGGGCATTTTCGCCTCCCTTTTGCTGCATTTCTTTCCCCATGTCCCTACTTTGGCAAGCCCGCTTTTTCACCACCGTGAATCACCTGCGTGATTTGCCCAATACCCAAGTGCGAGAAGTCGCTTTCGCCGGCCGCTCAAACGCCGGCAAATCGACCGCCATCAACCTGCTGTGTAACCAGAAGAAACTGGCGTTTGCCTCGAAGACGCCTGGGCGCACGCAGCACATCAACTATTTCTCGATCGGTGGCGCCCATGTCGCGCAGCATCGCAAGGACCCGACCAAGGTCGAGGAAATCCGCGGCTTGCTGGTGGATCTTCCCGGATATGGATACGCCGAAGTTCCGGGCGAAGCGAAGAACCATTGGAACCAATTGCTCGGCAACTATGTGCAGACTCGCAAGCAGCTTGCCGCATTGGTGCTGATCATGGATGCCCGCCGTCCCTTCACCGATCTCGATGTGCAGATGCTCGAATGGTTCGCGCCGACGGGAAAGCCGGTCCATTGCCTGCTGACCAAGGCCGACAAACTCAATCGCAACGAGTCGACGAATGCGCTGCGCCTTGCGCGTACCGTACTCGACAGCTATGTTGACGAACAGGGCAAGCCTTTCCCTTTTACCGTACAACTGTTTTCCGCCTTGAAGCGCGTCGGCATTGATGAAGCCTCGGACAAGATCATCGAACTGCTCGGCTTGAACGACACCGAAGTCATCGTGCAAGATGGCGAAAATGCATGAAACACGAACGCTGCAGACAAAAAAAACCCTGGAGAAAGGGGAAGATCTCCAGGGCAGTAACGCCTTATCGCTAATGCCACGATAGGCCCCGCTCAGGGAGGAGAAGCGGGAGGTGCACAAGCACCTACCGCTAAGACGCACCTGTACACGAAAAGTTCAGGAACACTTAAAAGTTTTGTTCAAATCGTTGCCGATCAACCTGGAACACGTCATGTCGAACTCTCCTTACGCCAGCCAGTTTCCCGCCGTCCGTATGCGCCGCATGCGCAAGGACGCTTTCTCTCGCGCCATGATGCGCGAAAACGTCGTCACACCTGCGGATCTCATCTACCCGGTTTTCATTCTTGACGGCAAAGACCAGCGCCAGCAAGTTGCGTCGATGCCCGGCGTCGAGCGCCTTTCCGTCGATCTGCTGCTGCCCGTTGCGGAAGAGTGCGTACGCCTCGGCATTCCCGTGCTTGCCCTGTTCCCGGTCGTTGATACCTCATTGAAAACACCGGACGGTATCGAAGCAACCAATCCCCAAGGCTTGGTGCCGCGTGCGGTGCGTGAATTGAAGAAGCGCTTCCCGGAACTCGGGATCCTCACCGACGTCGCGCTCGACCCTTACACCAGCCACGGACAGGACGGCGTGCTCGATGCAGATGGCTACGTGCTGAACGACGAAACCAGCGCGATCCTGACCAGGCAGGCGCTGGCGCAGGCGGAAGCTGGTGTGGACATCGTTGCGCCTTCCGACATGATGGACGGCCGCATCGGCGCGATCCGCTCTGCACTTGAAGCGGACAAGTTCATCTACACCCGCATCATGGCTTACTCGGCCAAATATGCATCGGCCTTCTATGGCCCGTTCCGCGATGCCGTCGGTTCCGCCGCCAACCTCGGCAAGGGCAGCAAGGCGACCTACCAGATGGATCCGGCCAACAGCGACGAAGCACTGCGTGAAGTCGGCCTCGATCTTGCAGAAGGCGCGGACATGGTCATGGTCAAACCCGGCATGCCTTACCTCGATATCGTGCGTCGCGTGAAGGACGAATTTAAGGTTCCAACCTTCGCCTACCAGGTGAGCGGCGAATACGCGATGCTGAAGGCTGCTGCGCAGAACGGCTGGCTGGACCACGACAAGACCATGATGGAATCCATGCTGGCGTTCAAGCGCGCCGGCGCGGATGGCGTGCTGACCTACTTCGCGCGCGATATCGCTCGTCTGCTGAAGCAGGGCTGATCCTGTTCCCGCTGTGCCGGCAGCTGGCCGGCACAGCTTGGTTGCCGGAGGAAAATCCGACGACATCCACTAATTTTGCATCGTCTCTTTCAGCTAAGATCGCCGGATAAAAGGGTCGCGAGCCCGCCATAACGGAGACAACGATGCAAGAAAAAGTGATCACACTGGCGACGCCGGTGTTCTTCCTGCTCATCTTCCTCGAGCTCGTCGTCGGTCTCCTCCGTCGCCGCAATACCTACCGCCTCAACGACGCCATCAACAGCCTGAGCCTTGGCGTGTTAAGCCAGGTTACCGGCGTCTTCATGCGTCTGCTGCGCATCGGCATCTATGCCTGGCTCATTGATCATGTTGCACTCTTCAGGCTACCGGCAGACAGCTTCTGGGTCTGGGCCTCCGGCCTGCTGCTGTACGACCTCTGCTACTACTGGCTGCATCGCATGGGCCACGAAGTGAACATCCTATGGGCTGCACACGTCGTGCACCACCAGAGCGAAACCTATAACCTCTCGACCGCCTTGAGGCAAACCAGCAGCGGAGCCCTGCTCGGCTGGATCTTCTATGTGCCGATGGCCATCCTCGGCTTTCCGCTTGAAGTGTTCGCAGCCGTTGCATTGATCGACCTGCTCTACCAGTTCTGGGTACATACCGAGCAGCTAGGAAAACTTGGCTGGTTCGACCGCGTGTTCGTCTCGCCATCCAACCATCGCGTGCATCACGCGGTGAACGACGTCTATGTCGACAAGAACTACGGCGGCATCCTGATCATGTGGGATCGCCTGTTCGGCACGTTTATCGAAGAAAAGGGTGAGGAGCCTGTGGTGTACGGCACGCGCAGCCCACTACAGAGCTGGAATCCCGTGTGGGCCAATCTTGAGGTCTACCATGCGATGTGGCTCGATGCCTGGCGTGCGAAACGCTGGCGCGACAAATTGCGCATCTGGATTGCTCGACCCGGCTGGCATCCGGCAGATGTTGCAGCAAAATGGACCTCTGCACCGTTCGATATCCACCATCCGCGTTACGACCCGCAATTGTCGCGAGCCGAACAGCTGTACTGCCTGGCCCAATTTTCGATCGTGCTGCTCGTGACCACGCATTTTCTGTCGGCATACAGGAACATGCCACTTGGCATGCAACTGACGTACGGACTATGGCTCGGCGCCAGCTTGTGGATCACAGGCGGGTTGATGGAACGTCGTCCGGTTTACGTGTGGATGGAAGCATTGCGCCAGGTGATCACTGCCGGCGCGGTGTTCGTGTACGGTGGCTGGTTCGGCGGGGTGGGATTGCCATGGCAGGCACAGGCAGCGATCGGAGCTGTTGTTGCAGCATCGGTCTCGTCGCTTTGGCCGATCTTCAAACCATTGTCGATTTCAGATGGATATTTGTCGCATCAGTAAGGGCGCCATGGCCGCGATCATGGCGGCGCTGCTGGTCTCGCTTGTGGCGCAGGCATCAGTCATATGCCCGCACACAAAAAAGGCGTCCATATGAGACGCCTCTTCCTTCTTTAATCACGACGTCGATTATTTGTTCGGCTGCGGTGTGAGGCGCAGGTAAGGTCGCGGCGCAGTGTAGCCCTTCGGATATTTCTGCTTGATCACCGCTTCATCCTGGATGGTCAGCGGGATGATGACGTCGTCGCCGTCGCGCCAGTTGCCGGGAGTGGCAACGGTATAGCCATCGGTGAGCTGCAGTGCATCGATCACGCGCAGGACTTCATCGAAATTGCGGCCGGTACTCATCGGATAGGTGATGGTAAGGCGCACTTTCTTTTTCGGGTCGATGACAAATAATGATCGCACCGTCATGGTTTCCGACTGGTTCGGGTGGATCATGTCATAGAGCTGCGCCACCTTGCGATCGGCATCGGCAATGATGGGAAAGCCTACGACGGTGTTCTGGGTTTCCTCGATATCCTTGATCCACTGGACATGCTTGTCTGCCGGATCAACGGATAACGCAATCGCCTTGACGTTGCGCTTGTCGAATTCGGCCTTCAGCTTGGCGGTCAAACCGAGCTCAGTGGTGCACACCGGAGTGAAATCTGCGGGGTGCGAAAACAGCACGACCCAGGAATCGCCCGCCCATTCGTGGAACTTGATCCTGCCGATGGAAGAATCCTGTTCGAAATCGGGCGCGGTATCGCCAAGGTGCAAAGTCATCGTAATCTCCCGGTGAATTGTCGGACGATCAATATAAGGCCCGTTCAACAATTGCTCAAGGAAGAAGAAGTAAATATCTTATGCCGATCAAATATATGGCATGGGCGGCAACTTTTTTCAGGAAGTGCTTGCAAGATTCAGCGAACGCAGGAATTTGTCCGCATCCTGATAGCCAATCACACGCCGCCCCTGCACTTCCCTGCCCTGCTTGTCGAAGAAAATAATGCCTGGCGGACCGAAGAGCTTGAAACGACGCAGCATTGCCTTGTCGTCTTCATCGTTGGCAGTAACGTCAGCCTGCAGCAGCACCATGTCGGCAAATGTGCTCTTGATGCGCGGATCGCTGAATGTCAGCTTTTCCATCTCCTTGCAGGAGACGCACCAGTCCGCATAAAAATCGAGCATCACAGTCTTGCCGTTGGCTCGCGCGATCGCCGCATCGAGATCGGCAACCGATTTGACCCGTGTGAACTCAGCCTTCGACATCGAGGTTGAGGCACCCAGGTGAGCCAGCGGCGAAATCGGGTCGCGTCCGCCGGTTAGCACACCGACCAGTTGTACAAGACCGAGCAAGGCAAACGCAATACCGATCAATTTCGATACCTTTCCCCACTGCTTGTACAAGACCAGATAAGCACCATAACCCAGCCCCAGTGCAGCCCAACCCGCCATCGGCACCCAGCCGGGCACCACGGGTACGACGATCCAAAGCGCAAGGCCGAGCATCAGCACGCCAAAGAAGAATTTGACCGCTTCCATCCAGGCGCCGGCGCGCGGCAGCAAAGTCCCCGCCGATACGCCGATCAGGATGAGCGGCACGCTCATGCCGACAGCCATCGCAAAGAGCGCGCTTCCGCCAATGATCACGTCGCGGGTCTGGCTGATGTAAAGCAGCGCGCCTGCCAGCGGCGCGGCCACGCAAGGGCCGACAATGAGAGCTGAGATTGCACCCATGGCAAATACACCGACCAACTTGCCGGCCGCCAAGCCATCTGATGCTTTCATCAGTTTTTGCTGAACCGCCGCCGGTACCTGCAACTGAAATACACCAAACATCGACAGCGACAAACCAGCCATCAACAATGCAAATGCACCTAGCACCCAAGGATTTTGCAACGCCGCAGACAGGCCTTCACCAACCAGGCCAGCAGCAACACCGAGCAAGGTATACACCAGCGCCATGCCGAGAGCGTAGGATGCCGACAAGGCAAGACCTTTGCCCCGGCTGACCTGCACACCTTCACCGACTATGATCGACGACAGAATCGGCACCATCGGGAGGACGCAAGGCGTGAACGACAGTCCCAGGCCAAGCAACAGGAAGAGCGGCAGGATCGCGAGCAACCGTCCTCCTTTTAATGTTGCCTCAATGCGCCCCATGTCGGAATCTGCAGTCTGTTCTGCGCCGGCTGCAGTTGACGCGCCAGCACTGCCCGGTGCGTTCACGGATGCACCTGTGGCTGCCGCAATTGCACCCGACAACCCGCCGCGAGAGGACAGCTTTGCGTGCGATTCCATGGGGGCGTAGCATAAGCCCTTGTCCGAACATCCTTGGCCGGTAACCCGCAGGGTGAATGAACCGACGGCTTCAACAGGTACCTTGAAGGTCACTGACTTGCGATAGGTTTCGACATTTTTCTGAAAGGTCTCATCGAACTTCACTTTGCCCGGCGGGAACTCCAGCTGCCCGATTGTCGCGCCCTCTGCCTTGGCAGTGAACCGTTCGCGGTACATGTAATAGCCATCGGCGATGGCGTAACTCACCTCCGCGGTTTTCGGATCGAGCATCCTTGCCGAAAACCGGAAAGCTTTCTCCGGTTCGAGAAAATCATCGGCGGCATGGGCGGCCCCGAAAAAAAGCGCACTCAGGACGACAAGCAGCGACATCAAGCCTGACAAGGCTTCGCGGTGAGCCGTTCCGACGGATACTAACGACAGCTTAAACATCGATTCCCTTTGTTGTTTCTTGCTCAACCCAGTTCAGATAAGCCGGCAGTCCAGCCACGATAGGCACCGCAATGATTTCCGGTACCTCGTAGGGGTGCGCATTTCTGATGGCCGATTCGAGTTCAGGATAGCGCAAGTGCGTAGTTTTCATCAGGAGCGTCACCTCCGTTGCCTGCTCCACTTGCCCCTGCCATTGATACACGGATCGGACCGCCGGGAGAATGTTGACGCAGGCGGCAACTCGTTGCTCGACCAGTTGGCGCGCAAGCGCATGCGCCGACGCATCATCTGGCAAGTTGCTCAACACGAGCAACACTTGTTCCATTATCGGCCTCCTTATTTCAGCAAACGGCGCCGGGTCAGCACCGTCGCAATATAGAACGCAACCATTGCATAAACAAACAGTATCGTTATGTTGGTCGCTGGCGTTGCTGGCCATTGCCCTAATATTAATGGTCGAATAAGACTCACCGCAGCACTCAAGGGCAGGCACTTCGAAATCAGTTGCAGCCAGT
>DASVLM010000837.1:0-5955 GCA_036384875.1 Noviherbaspirillum sp. | reverse complement strand
CGCCGACGACTATCTGCCCAAACCTTTCAATCCGCGCGAACTGGTGGCGCGCATCAATGCTGTCCTGCGCCGCAAAGGGCCGGACGAGATTCCCGGCGCGCCGTCCGAAACGCCGCAGACCTTCCAGTTTGGCGACTTCGTACTGGACCTGGGAACTCGTACCCTCAAGCACAACGGCGAAACGATTTCACTGACTACCGGCGAATTTTCCGTGCTGAAGGTGTTTGCTCGCCATCCGCGCCAGCCGCTGTCGCGCGAAAAGCTGATGGAAATGGCGCGCGGCCGTGAATACGAGGTCTTCGACCGCAGCCTGGACGTGCAGATCTCCCGCCTACGCAAGCTGATCGAGCCGGACCCGTCCAACCCGATCTTCATCCAGACGGTGTGGGGACTCGGCTATGTCTTCATCCCGGAAGGCCAGCCACGCTGACGCCGTGTCCGCATGCAAAGCATCCGCAAGCGCCTGACCTGGCTGAAAAGCGGCCTGTTCTGGCGTACCTTCTTCCTGCTGGCGGCCCTCATCACCGCCAGCATGCTGGCCTGGGCCGCGAGTTTCCGGGTGGTGGAACGAACACCGCGCGCCCAGCAGGTAGCGGCGCAGGTGATCTCCATCATTACCGTCACACGTGCAGCCCTGACGCACTCTGCGCCCGACCTGCGCCGCGAACTTCTGTTCGACCTGGCCAGCAATGAAGGCATCCGCGTCTATCCGCTGGAACAATCCGACGTTGTCGAAGCGCCGTCAAACATTTCCCTGCTACCCATCATCGAATCCACGGTCAAGTCGCAACTTGGCGAAGACACCAAATTCGCCGGCAAGGTGAACGACGTCGCCGGCTTCTGGGTCAGCTTCAAGATCGACGATGACGAATACTGGCTCCGTCTTGACCGCGAGCGCATCGAGCGCGTACCGAACATCCAATGGCTCGGCTGGGGCACCATCACGCTCGTTCTCTCGCTGTTCGGCGCCGTATTCATATCCCGCCTGATCAACCAGCCGCTGGCACGCCTCACAACAGCTACGCGCGCCGTCGCGAAAGGACAGACGCCCGAGCCGCTTCCCGAGAAAGGCCCGACGGAGATTCGCGAAGCCAACCGGAGCTTCAACCAGATGGTGGCCGACTTGAATCGCGTCGAATCGGACCGCGCCGTCATCCTTGCCGGCATTTCGCACGACCTGCGGACGCCGCTGGCGCGCATGCAGCTTGAGGTGGAACTGGCGCATCTGAGCGACGACGCGCGGGATGGCATGCATTCCGACCTCGCGCAGATGGATGCCATCATCAACCAGTTCCTCGACTATGCCCGGCCGAGCGACAAATCCAGTCTCGGGCCGACCGACCTCTCCGGACTCTTGATGGATTGCACACGCGAGGTGGCACACGTCCACGACGTCAAGGTCGAAGGCAATATTGCCGAAGGCCTGCATGTGAACGGCAACAGCACAGACCTGAAACGCGTCATTCATAACCTTGTCGAAAATGCGCGCCGCTATGGCAAGAGCGCCCAGTCCGATATTGCCGAGATCAGCATCAATGCAAGGGCTGAACATGGATTCGCAGTGATCGATGTGGCCGACCGCGGGCCAGGCATACCGGAATCCGAAATGGAAAGACTGCTTCGCCCCTTCACCCGCCTGGATGCCGCGCGCGGCCAGGCAAACGGTGCCGGGCTGGGGCTGGCGATCGTGGAGCGCGTCATCAAGCGCCATCAGGGCAGCCTGAAGTTGTCCAATCGGGAAGGCGGCGGCTTGCAAGTGCGGATCAGCATCCCGCTTGATCGTACAGCTGCCTGAAATCAGCCGCCCCTCGCGCTGGAATCCGTCCTGCAGCCCCTTAAGGCATCCGCTGCAACAAGTATTCCCGCAGGGCCGCAGCATTATTGAGGCGTTGCTCCTTGCTGCTGTAAATGAATGTCACCACATCGGCATCCAGGTACGGCAGGAGTTCCATCACGCCATCCGGATTGGCGTCCAGTTCGCCGGCATAACGCTGCCGGAATTCATCCCACTTCGCCGGCTCGTGCCCGTACCATTTGCGCAGTTCATTTGATGGCGCGATACTGCGTGCCCAGTACTCGGCAGCAACGCGCTCCTTTGTCATCCCGCGCGGCCATAGCCGATCGACCAGAATGCGCAAACCGTCTTCCGCGGATGCGGGCTCATAGACCGATTTCAGTTTGATATCTGCTTCCATGGCTCGGCTTCAAGATCATTTGAAGGTTGCTGCGTCAGCTTAACGCAGGTGCTTCATGCGGGAATTGTGCCTTATCTTTGAAAGAGGTGAATGCATCCACCTGAGCCGGCGCAATTTCGTCCAAGCACCCGCCAGCAGGATTCGCCATAATCAATGGAAACAGATCCTTTCACACCATGCAGACGAACGTTCCATCCTGGCGCGACACCCTCAGCGCACAGCTTGATCGCCATGCCCACTTGCCTTATTCACGTTTTGTATCGGCGGCGACGGTGCGCGCAGACGGGCGCCCCGCAAATCGCACACTGACATTCCGGTTCTTCCTGCCCGATGGACGCCTGCTCTTTACTACCGATACGCGCACTGACAAGGTTGTCCAGCTCGCGACAAACCCGTGGGTGGAGGCATGCTGGTATTTCACGGATAGCAGGATGCAGGTGCGCATATCGGGGACGATGGAATGCGTCGATGGGTCCGGGGACGAGGAATTGCAGCAGGCGCGATTGCGAACATGGCGGGAGAGAAGCGAGGAGTCTCGCCAATCATTTACATGGCCGCATGCAGGACAATTGCTGGCTGCCGCCGATGCATTTGCCAAGGCTGCGCCGGCACTGCCTCCCGAGAATTTCGCGCTGCTCATCCTTGCGCCCCAACAGGTCGACATTCTCGACCTCATCCCGTCCCCGCATTCGCGGATCGTGTACACGCTCAATGGGAGCGAGTGGCAATCGGCAGCGATCAATCCCTGAAACACCGTCGAAAATCGAAAATCCGTATTTCTGGCACTATTGTGTCTTCGGCCATGGCAAAGGACGAAACAGTTGCTGAGTTCTGAAGATTGCCAAAAGCAGTCGCCATGGAAACGAAACCGGGCACAGTGTTATCGCACGCCCGCTGTTCATAACGAGAATAAATTCGAAGACGACCACTCCCAAGGAAAAGACATGCTGAATTTCGATTTTTACAACCCCACGCATATCCTGTTCGGCAAGGGACGCATTGCCGACCTTGCCAACGTGATTCCTGCCGACGCACGCGTACTCGTGCTGTACGGCGGCGGCAGCATCAAAAGCAACGGCGTGTTCGACGAGGTAATGGCCGCTTTGGCCGGGCGCGACGTGCACGAGTTCTCCGGCATTGAGCCGAACCCCAGCTACGAGACGCTGATGCAGGCGGTCGAATTGGTCCGCCAAAAGGGAATCAATTTCCTGCTGGCAGTCGGCGGCGGCTCGGTCATCGACGGCACCAAATTCGTTGCCGCAGCGGCATTGTTCGACGGTGAACCGTGGAGCATTCTTGAAAAGCGCGGCCGCAACATCACGCAAGCCCTGCCCTTCGGCTCCATACTGACCTTGCCTGCTACCGGCTCGGAGATGAACGACGGTTCCGTTGTCACCCGCAAATCCATCCAGGCCAAGATGGCGTTTTCCAGCAAGCTGGTCTATCCGAAATTCTCCATCCTCGATCCGACGAAGACCTACACGCTGCCGGCCAAGCAGGTTGGCAATGGCGTGGTCGATGCATTTGCGCATGTAATGGAGCAGTACATGACCTATCCGGTGAATTCGCCTGTGCAGGACCGCTTCGCGGAAGGTTTGCTGCAGACCCTGATCGAAGAAGGTCCGAAGGCGCTTGCCACGCCGGAAGACTACGACGTGCGCGCCAACATCATGTGGTGCGCTACCCTCGCGCTGAATGGCCTGATCGGCGCCGGCGTGCCGCAGGATTGGGCGACGCACATGATCGGCCATGAACTCACTGCCCTGCACGGCCTCGATCATGCGCAAACGCTCGCGATCGTCCTGCCCAGCATGCTGCGCGTGCGCAAGGAAGGCAAGCGCGCAAAGCTGCTGCAATACGCGGCCCGGGTCTGGAACATCACCGACGGCGACGAAGACGCGCGCATCGAAAAGGCGATTGCCTGCACGCAGGACTTTTTCGAGCGCATGGGCGTCAAGACTCGCCTGAGCGATTACCGTCTTGGTGCAGCGAACATCGATGCGATCGTCAAGCATCTGGAAAGCCATCGCATGGTGATGCTCGGCGAACAGCGCGACGTTACGCCGGAAGTCAGCCGCAAGGTCCTGGAGATGAGCATCTGATCCGCTTGCCGTGCAACAAGCCCGCATTCGCAACTCCACACGAAATGCGGGCTTGAACTTCCCTTCAAGCGATCAATCTACCGGTTGAGAATTGCGCGGACTTGTCGCGCAATGCGCTTTCAAAGGAGGACGGCATGAGCACACCGCAATCGCCGGGCGTGCCCGAGAACGAGGGCATCCCTGGCAAGAATCGCAGTCATCTCAAACCCGGCGACGAAGCTGCCGCTGGCACGGAAGGAACCGGGGAAGCACTCTGCCCCGACTGCAGCGGCAGTGGCATCAGGGGGGACGGGGCAGTATGCCCGACCTGTGAAGGAACGGGCCACATCACTGAAGGCATCGGCGGCGGCTGAAGGTTGCGCATCGAACAGCGCAGCGGACAGCCGCCAATCAGTAAATCAGCACGACTGCCTCGGCCGCAATGCCTTCTTCTCGCCCGAGGTAACCCAGCTTCTCGTTGGTTTTTGCCTTCACGTTCACCTGCCCTGTCTCGATGCCCAGGTCGGCTGCAATGTTGGCGATCATGTACGGTATGTGACCAGACATCTTCGGCGCTTGCGCAATGATGGTGGCGTCGATATTGCCAATGGCATAGCCGGCTTCTTTCACCCGCGCGCCTGCCTCGCGCAACAGTACCCGCGAATCGGCCCCGGCGAAACGCGGATCGGTATCGGGAAAGTGGCGCCCGATATCGCCCAGTGCAGCGGCACCGAGCATGGCATCGGTAATCGCATGCAGCAGCACGTCCGCATCAGAATGACCCAGCAGACCGGTGGAATGCGGAATCGTGACGCCTCCGATCACGAGCTTGCGCCCGGGCACCAGCGCATGCAAGTCGTAGCCCTGTCCCACGCGGAACGGAGGGATCTTGTTCATTCGCATCCTTTCAAATGCAATTCCGCCAGCGCGACGTCGTGCGGCAAGGTGATCTTGAAATTGCGGTGGCTTCCTTCGACGAGTTTGGGTTTCAGCCCCAGCGACTCCACGGCGCTCGCCTCGTCGGTGACTTCGGTCGCCTGCTCCAGCGCGCGCCGCAACAGTGAATAAGGGAACATCTGTGGCGTCTGTGCGGCCCACAGGCGTTCGCGCGATACGGTGGCTTCGGCGCGCCCCGCGGCGTCGCTTCGCTTCAGGGTATCGACTACCGGGAGCGCCAGCAATCCGCCGACTTCGTCATCACGCAAGGCGCCGACAAGCCGATCGATCAGCGCCACAGTCAGGCCAGGGCGAGCGGCATCATGCACCATCACCCAGTCGCCATCGCTCACCTCGCCATGCATCGCCAGCAGGCCGTTCAACACGCTCTGGTGGCGGGTCGCACCGCCACATGCAAGCACGGTCACGCGGCCTTCCAGGTGACGCGCTTCCGACATCGTTTCCTCGATATAGCCGTCTCGCGGGTCGACCACCACATAGGTATGCGTAACGACAGGCGCGGAGGCAAAGGTATCGAGCACATGGTGCAGCATCAGCTTGCCGGCCAGTGGCAGGTATTGCTTCGGACAGCCGGCATTCATGCGCGCGCCAACGCCGGCGGCTGGGATCAGGGCAAAATAACGTGGAGAGCGAAGAGAAGTCATGCGCAGGGGCAAAAACGGCCGGCGTGCAGACCGCCGGCCCGTTAAAGGGCCATAGTTTATAATCTAGGCCTATTTTCT
>DASVLM010000836.1:0-4387 GCA_036384875.1 Noviherbaspirillum sp. | reverse complement strand
CTCCACTACCAACCGCCCCGCTCCCATCTGCATGCGGACACGACCGAGAAAATTCATCCCTATCAAAATATTCCCCGTGATGCCGACAGCCACCTTGACATTGCGAAGCGTAAGGCCGGCCACCGTGATGGAAGGCACCGTGATCGTGGCGTTGACGACTTTCCCGTTTGCCGTCATCGCCGCTACCTTGTCTCCCGATTGGTAGGCAAGCCCGAAGCGGCGCGCCGCCTCTTCGCTCATCGCGATCATCGATGCCCCGGTGTCGATAATGCCGACGATGGTGACACCGTTGATAGTGACCGGCGCAAAGTAGTGTCCGTTCTGTCCGGCGTACAACGTTGCGATGCGCAATTCCTTTTTATCGTTTCCAAAGCAATAGTCGTCAAAGCACTCCGGCCCGCTGCGCAGGCGGTCGAGCGCTTCGTGTTTTTCGAGCCACGCCTTGGCGATTTCGTCGCCGGCCAATGCCGCCTTCCTGTACCAGAAATTCGCCTTTTCCTCGCAGCGGGATACGAGATAACCTGCTTCGTACGCGACCGCAAGACTTCTTGCTCCGCTAGGGACTTCCGCTCTTGCGGCTCGAAGCATGCGAGTGAACTCTTTATGCGGCCGTTCCAGAGCGACGGTATTGCCGTAATCGTCAGGAGAGAAATACTCCTCGCTGCATTCGGTGGCAGCCTGGCCGCAAAGAGCGTATGCCACTGCCAATATGAAAAACATCACACGCAGAGAACGATGCGTGACGTGAAACTTCAAAGCATTAAACGGAAGCTGACGCGAAATATGAAACATTGCTATTGAATTCCTTCTCTTCTGGATCGGGTTTGCGCCTTTATCGTTCGTGCGCGGCTTCCGATAGTGCTTTTTTCACTGGTGACAAGAGATACTCAAGCACTGTCTGCTTGCCTGATTGATCTCGGCGACGATCTGCATGCCAGGGACGAGAAGAAGCTTGCTGCCTTGTGAGTTTCACAGGATTTGCTGATCAAACTGCCTGCGCGCCTTGTACATCAATACACCTGCATTCGTCGGTTCGGCATTACGATCACCGGTGACCACTTTATTGACGCTGGCACTTGGCTTCGCGGTCTCGGTTGCATCCGCGCCGACATTAATCACCCTCCCGGTCTGCATCCCGTACTTCTGGAATGGATACGCCGCCAGTTTGATCTGCGCATTCTGGCCGACCTGCACAAATCCTATATCTTCGTTCTTGACCTTCTGCAGTTCACTCCGATATCCCTGCCGACTTCGCTTTTACGGGAAGCCAGATTTCTTATTCCTGTTATTGAAATGTCTTAATAAGCAGGGAACAATAATTTGCGAGTTTCCCGAAGGCAATCCCCAATTCATGGGAGAACGACCGGAAAATCTTGTGCACCTCTGATTTAGCGGCCTTGTACGGCATTTTCGCCCGCATGCCGGATCAGGCCGCGCGGCGCACCGAGCTTGTCCATGACCGCGTCGCAGGCATCGATGCAGGCGCAGCAATCGATGCATTGGTACTGGAAGCCGTCGCGAATATCGATACCGACCGGGCAAACCTGGACGCAGATGGTGCAATCTACGCAATCGCCCACGGGCTGTGTGAGGTCGCACTTGCGATTGCGCAGTCCCCGCGGCTCACCTCGCTCGCGGTCATAGGAGACGACCAGCGTGTCCGCATCCTGCATCACGCTCTGGAAGCGCGACCATGCGCAGATAAAGGTGCAGAACTGTTCGCGCATCCAGCCCGCATTCAGGTAGCACAGGCCGCCATACAAGAAGATGCATGACAGTTGCCCGGGGCCGAGCGAGAACGCGCCAATCTCGCGCAACAGTTCCGGCATGGGGGTGAAATAACCCGCGAGCGTGAGGCCGGTCCAGAGCGCAACCGCGATCCAGCCGGCGTGCTTGAGCGCCTTGCGAGAGAATTTGCGCAGCGACATCGGCTCGCGGTCCAGCCGCATGCGGGCGCTGCGACCGCCTTCAGTGCGCCGTTCGATCCAATGGAAGATGGTGGAATACACCGTGTGCGGACAGCCGAAACCGCACCAGGCACGGCCGACGAGCGTGCTCATGAAGAACACGAGGCAAGCACCGAGCACAAGGAAGCCAGCCAGGAAAACAAGGTCCTGCGGCCAGAACACCTGGCCGAACAGATGGAACCTCTGCGCGGGAAGATCGAACCACACAACAGGCCTGCCATTCCATGACGCCCAGGGCAAACCGAAGTACACGAATTGCGTCAGCAGAATGGCCGCTCTTCGCCATGCGGTGAAGCGGCCATTCGTCTCGCGCACATAGATCTTTTCTCGCCGAGCGAAAGCAGGAACGACGCTACGTTGCATCGCATGCCCGCTCGCGCATCAACAAGAAGACGGAAGCGAATTCACATCCATCGCTGCGGCAATATCAGCTTGTTCATTGGTTGACCGCGATCGGTTCAAGCGATGCGGCATGCTTGCGCATCGCGCGGCTGACCTCGTGCACGGTATCGACCAGCACCTGCACCGACTCCGGCGGCGTGTGCTGCGAAATCCCATGGCCGAGATTGAATACATGCCCCACGCCGGCGGCCGGCGTGCCGAAGTCTTCCAGCACCCGGATCGCTTCCGCCCTCACCTGTTCCGCGCCGGCAAACAAGACCATCGGGTCGAGGTTGCCCTGCAAGGCCACCTTGTCGCCTACCAGCGCTCGTGCCTTGCCCAGGTTCACCGTCCAGTCCAGGCCCACCGCGTCGGCACCGATACCGGCAATCTCTTCCAGCCACAGGCCGCCGCCCTTGGTGAAGACGATCACCGGGATGGTGGTGCCGTCGTGCGTGCGCTTGAGTTTCGCCACGACTTCACGCATATAGGCCAGCGAGAACTGCTGGTAGGCGCCGTCGGCCAGCACGCCGCCCCAGCTGTCGAAAATCATCACCGCCTGCGCGCCGGCGTCGATCTGGGCGTTCAGGTAGGCCGCCACTGCTTCGGCATTGGTCTTGAGGATGTGGTGCATCAAGTCCGGACGGCTGTAGAGCATGCTCTTGACCAGCCGGTAGTCGTCCGAGCCGCCGCCTTCGACCATGTAGCAGGCCAGCGTCCAGGGGCTGCCGGAAAAGCCGATCAGGGGCACGCGGCCGTGGAGTTCGCGGCGGATCTGGGTGACGGCATCGAACACGTACTGCAGCTTGCCGAGGTCCGGCGCCTGCAATGCCATCACGCTTTGCTCGTCGCGCAGCGGGCGGGCGAATTTCGGGCCTTCGCCTTCGGCAAACGACAAGCCGAGGCCCATCGCATCCGGCACGGTGAGGATGTCGGAAAACAGGATGGCGGCGTCGAGTCCGTAGCGATCGATAGGCTGCAGCGTGACTTCGGTGGCGAGGTCCGGGTTGGTGGCCAGGCCCATGAAGGAGCCGGCGCGGCTGCGGGTAGCGCGATATTCGGCGAGGTAGCGGCCGGCCTGGCGCATCAGCCACAGCGGGGTGTAATCCGTTTGCTGGCGCTGCAGCGCGCGCAGGAAGGTGTCGTTCTTCAAGGGGGCGAAGTTGCTCTGGATGTGGCTGTGCATGGAGTTTCCTTCGCTCTTTCCGAACATGAAAATCGATGCAGGAAAGAGCGACCGGTTCAGCCGAAGTTGGCAGCAATTCGGCTGCAACTAACGGCTGCAATTACTGAGCTTGAAGTACCGCGCCGGCTGGCTTGACCATCTGGCTGGATGAAGCAGCGAGCCCGGCGATATTGGCGGAGTCGCGCACGTCAAACAGGTCGGCGCTCATGCTGACGGCGAGAACGCCGACAGCGACGGTTGCAACAACGAGAAAAGCGCGTGCGGCCTTCTCGATTCTGCTATTGGCCATTCTCGAATTCGAAAGCATATCGATACCTCGCGTGCCGCTCGAACGCGCACATCCAACATGGCGTCGAGGACAATAGTGCAATACCCGTGCAGCACCGGCCGCAGGCGCGGCGAGCGCTGCCGACTGAAAACTTCCCGAGTTTTCGATATGCGTCAGGACTGAGCGGGTTCGCCCTCTTTCAGCAGCCCGGCTGCTTCGTACTCTTCCAGCTTGCGATAAAGGCTGGACAAGCCGATGCCGAGGCGTTGTGCGGCGGTCCTGCGATCGCCGTCAGAGTCTGCGATCGCCTTGGTCACGACAGCGCATTCGAAGCGTCGCACCTGTGCGCGCAAACTGTCCCCGGATTCGGGAATCGAAATGCCATTATTGGCAGCCGGCACAGTGCGTGCGATTTGGGGCGGCAGCTCAGCCGTTGTGATGCGTCCTTCGTCTGCCAGAATCAATGCTCGATCAACCACGTTTTCCATCTCCCGTACGTTACCGGGCCAGTCGTATGCGACGAGAATCTCTTCCACTTCTGGATCGATCGCCAACTGATACCCGTAGTTCATGCGTTTCGCACCT
>DASVLM010000835.1:0-5017 GCA_036384875.1 Noviherbaspirillum sp. | reverse complement strand
ACTGGCTGCCGTCGCCAAGCAGGTCGCGGAAGCGTGGCGTATCGGCAGGCGTCGAAATCAGCAGGATGTCGCGTATCCCCGCCAGCATCAGCACGCTGAGCGGGTAGTAGATCATCGGCTTGTCATACACCGGCAGCAACTGCTTCGACACGGCGTTCGTTACCGGATACAGCCGGGTGCCGGACCCGCCGGCGAGAATGATGCCCTTGCGGTTCATGCTCATGCCACCGCCTCTTTCGCGACGCCGCGGTTGCCGTAATTGGTGTCCATCCACTTCAGGTATGCACCGGACTGCACTTCCTTCACCCAATCCTGATGATCGAGGTACCAGCGCACGGTTTTGCGGATACCGGAATCGAAGGTTTCCGCGGGCTTCCAGCCGAGTTCACGTTCCAGCTTGGAGGCGTCGATTGCATAGCGGCGATCATGCCCGGGACGATCCTTCACGAAGGTAATTTGCGCACGGTAGCTCTGTGCTTTCGGAACCAGCGAGTCCAGGATGTCGCACAGCGTGTGCACGACGTCAAGATTGGTCATTTCGTTCCAACCGCCGACGTTGTAAGTTTCACCCGGCCTGCCCGCCTCCAGCACGCGGCGAATCGCGGCGCAATGATCGCCGACGTAGAGCCAGTCACGCACATTCTTGCCGTCGCCATAGATGGGCAGCGGCTGGCCGGCGAGCGCATTGGCGATCATCAGCGGAATGAGTTTTTCGGGGAAGTGATACGGACCGTAATTATTCGAGCAGTTGGTCGTCAGCGTCGGCAAGCCGTAGGTATGGTGATAGGCGCGCACCAGGTGGTCGGACGCGGCCTTGGAAGCGGAGTACGGGCTGTTCGGCGCGTACGCTGTCGTCTCGGTGAATGGTGCATCGTCGGGGCCCAGCGAACCGTAGACTTCATCGGTCGACACATGGAGAAAGCGGAACACGGCCTTGTCCGCATCGGACATTCCGCCATAGTAGGCCCGAGCCGCTTCGAGCAGGGTAAAGGTACCGTTGACGTTGGTGGAGATGAATTCAGCCGGCCCGTGGATGGAACGGTCGACATGGCTTTCCGCTGCAAAATGGAGGATCGCACGCGGCCTGTGTTTTGTGAACAATTCGTCAACCAGCTTGCGATCGCAAATATCACCGTGCACGAAAATATGGCGCTTGTCCTGCATGACACTGGCGAGGTTGCCGAGGTTGCCGGCATAGGTCAGCTTGTCCAGGGTGACAACCGGCTCGTCGGCGTGCGACAGCCAGTCGAGCACGAAATTCGATCCGATGAAACCTGCTCCGCCTGTCACTAAAATCATGGATATCCCCGCCGGGGTCGGAAAAATCAGCTAAACCCGTGATTTTACTCGATATTTAATTATCAAAACCGCATTCAATGCGCTCAGTATTAGAGCAGCAAATTCCGGCAGGATGGGTAAATGATTGTTACACCCCTAAACTGTGTCGGAGCCGCGCTTTTTCGGGCAATCTTGTTCTGAGACAATAGCGCCTTCCCATTTCAAACCGTTTTATGCCTACTTACGTCATCGGCGACCTTCAGGGTTGCCGCTCCAAGCTTGCGGAATTATTGGACCGCATACACAAGACCTGCCCCGATCCACGCATCATCATTGCCGGCGACATCGTCAACCGCGGCCCGGAATCCCTTGCCACGCTGCGCGACGTCCGCGCTCTCGGCGATGCCTGCGAGATGGTGCTCGGCAACCATGATTTGCATCTGCTCGCGGTATCGCAAGGCATCCATCGCCAGTCATCCTCCGATACGCTGAGCGACATCCTTGCGGCACCGGACCGCGATGAGTTGCTGGACTGGCTGCGTCATCGGCCGCTCGCGTTGTTCGAACAGGGACACCTGATCGTCCATGCCGGCGTCGTGCCGCAATGGAGTGCGCAGCAGACGATGGATCTCGCCGGCGAGGTCGAAACCGTGCTGCGCGGCCCGGATTGGGCAGCATTCCTCAAGGAGATGTACGGCAACACGCCGGCAAAATGGGACGACAGCCTGACCGGCGTCGACCGGTTGCGCTGCATTGTCAATGCATTGACCCGCATCCGCTTCTGTACCGACGATGGCACGATGGAACTGGGCGGCACCAAGGGCACCGAGCCGGATTTGGCCGGCTTCCTGCGCTGGTTTGAAGTCCCTGGCCGCAAGACGGAAGACGTCACGGTAGTGTTCGGCCATTGGTCGACGCTCGGCCTCATCATGCGGCCCAACATCATCAGCCTTGACACCGGCTGCCTGTGGGGCGGCAAGCTGACCGCCGTCTGCCTTGAAGACCGCAGCGTGCTCCAGGTCGACTGCCCGCAATACCAGAAACCCGGAACTATTTGATTCCGAGCGAGCCGGCGATGGCGGCATGCGCCGCGTCGGCGATTTCCCGGCGGTGGGAGTGCTTTTCGGTCGGGATGACCGGCAACAGCGTCAGGTGGGCAGTGATTCGCCCTGCCTTGAGGATTGCCAGCATGCTTTGGGCGAAAGTCATGTCGCCGATGAAGTCGACCGCCGGCTCCAGCCTGCCTCCATCACCGGTGTAACGCAGCGCATAGGGCTGCACCGGTACGCCCGCCTCGATCGCAGCCTCGAACAGGTTGGCGTGGAAAGGCAGCAGCGTACCCTGTGCGGCGGTAGTTCCCTCCGGGAAAAAGGCGACATGCTCACCTGCGTGCAGGCTGGTCACCAGCCCCTGGTAGATGCGACGCACATCGCGCATCCTGCCGCGCGATATGAAGATCGTTCCCGTCTTCTCGCACAGCCAGCCGATCAGCGGCCAGTCGCGAATGTCCGACTTGGCGACGAAGCGGCAAGGCTGCAGCGTGTTGATGACGAAAATATCGAGCCAGGAAACATGATTGGCCACGATCAGTGCGCGCGCCGCTATCGCGGCTCCATCGGCATACCCGACCCTGGTTTCCACCTTGCACAGCGAAAGCAGCTTGCGCGACCAGTTCCTGTTCAGCCGGCGCTGCCTATCCTCGCCTGCGAAGGGAAACACCAGTGCACAAGTTGCCAAGCCCTGCAACAGATGCAGGACCACGCGCAGCAAGCGGAACGCGATCATGCGTGCGCGATTTTGCGTTCGTAGGCGACGTGACCGGAAACGATGGTCGTTTTCACCTGCCCGCCCACCTCGTAGCCGAGGAAAGGCGTGTGCTTGCCCTGGCTGGCGAGGAGCGATGCGTCCACTTTCCAGCGCGCGGCCGGATCGAAAATACAGATGTCAGCGATACTGCCGACGGAGAGGTTGCCGGCAGCATTCAATCCCGCGGCGCGCGCCGCATCCGACGTCACCTTGGCAACAGCCTTCGCCAGCGCATCGGCGCCTCCGCTCTCGTCGGCCCATTTCACCACCAGCGACAACAGCAATTCGAGGCCTGTCGCGCCCGGCGACGCTTCGCCGAACGGCAGTAGTTTCTCATCATCGTCAACCGGGGTGTGGTCAGAGCAGATCGCGTCGATGGTGCCGTCGGCCAGCGCCTGGCGGATGGCATCGCGATCGCGCTGCGAGCGGAAAGGCGGCGTGACGCGCGCATTCGAATCGAAGAAGCCGATATCCACATCGATCAGGTGCACGTGATGCACGCCGACGTCGCAGGTTACCGGCAAGCCTTCCTTCTTTGCCGCGCGCACAAGATCCAGGCCGGCAGCCGAGGACATGCGGCACAGGTGGACCCGTGCGCCGGTGGTACGCATCAATTCGAAAATGGTGTGCAGCGCAATGGTTTCGGCAATTACCGGCACTCCCGGCAATCCCAGGCGCGACGCGACCGGGCCGCTGTGCGCGGTGCCGCCGCTGCCGAGATGCGGGTCCTGCGGACGCAGCCAGACGGAATAGCCGAAGGTCTGCGCATACTGCATGGCACGCATCAATACCGTGGTGTCCTCGATCGGATGCTCTGCCTGCGAGAAGCCGATGCAGCCGGATTCGGTGAGTTCGGCCATTTCGGTCAGAGCCTTGCCATTCAGGCCGACGGTCAACGCGCCCAGCGGATATACATGCGCCTGGTTCAGCGCCCTGGCGCGATGCTTCAGCATTTCGACAAGCCCAGGTTCATCGAGGACGGGATCGGTATCCGGCGGACATACCAGGCTGGTCACGCCGCCTTGCATTGCGGCCGTCATCTCCGATTCGAGCGTGGCCTTGTACTCGTAGCCGGGTTCGCGCAAGCGCGCGCTGAGATCCACGAGTCCGGGCGCGACCACCAGCCCGGTGGCATCGATGGTCCTGGCAGCCACGAAACCGGCCGGCGCATCGCCGATGCCGACGATCCTGCCTGCTGCAATGTAGACATCCTTCTGCGCATCGATACCGTTGGCCGGGTCGATCAGGCGGCCATTCTTGATATGGATTTTCATGCTCAGTTTCCTGCCAAAATACTCATCACCGCCATGCGTACCGCGATGCCGAAGGTCACCTGAGGCAGGATCACTGCCTGTGAACCGTCCGCCACGGCGGAATCAATCTCCACGCCGCGATTCATCGGTCCGGGATGCATCACGATCGCATCCGGCTTCGCCAGCGCGAGGCGCTCGGGCGTCAGGCCGTAGCTCTTGAAGAACTCTTGCGCGGATGGCAGCAACGCACCCGTCATGCGTTCGTTCTGCAGGCGCAGCATGATGATCACGTCGGCGCCTTTCAAACCTTCGTTGATGTCGGTGAAGACCCGCACGCCCATCTGCTCCAATCCGCCGGGCAGCAGCGTGCGCGGGCCGATGGCGCGCACTTCCGGCACGCCGAGCGTGGTGAGCGCATGAATGTCCGAGCGCGCGACCCGCGAGTGCAGGATGTCACCGACGATCGCCACGCGCAGGTTCGTGAAATCCTTCTTGTAGTGACGGATCGTGTACATGTCGAGCAGACCCTGCGTCGGGTGCGCGTGACGTCCGTCGCCGGCATTGATCACGTGCACGTGCGGCGCGCAGTGCTCGGCGATCAGGTACGGCGCGCCGCTCGACGCATGACGCACGACGAACATGTCGGCGTGCATCGCGGAAAGGTTGTTGATCGTGTCGAG
>DASVLM010000834.1:0-4973 GCA_036384875.1 Noviherbaspirillum sp. | reverse complement strand
GAGCGTTATGGCTACGGGCTCTCTTCCGTGCGATTCATCTGCGGCACGCAGACGGTCCACAAGGAATTGGAGCGGGCTCTGTCGGATTTTCTGGGCATGGAAGACGCCATCCTCTACGCGGCTGCTTTCGACGCCAACGGCGGCGTCTTCGAACCGCTGTTCGACGAAAACGATGCGATCATTTCTGATGCGCTGAACCACGCTTCCATCATCGACGGCATCCGCCTCTGCAAGGCGGCGCGCTTTCGCTACGAGCACAACGACATGGCCGAACTGGAGAAGCAGTTGCAGGCGGCGGTCGGCAAGCGTCACAAGGTGATTGTTACCGACGGCGTTTTCTCGATGGACGGCACCATCGCCCAGCTCCACAAGATCTGCGACCTTGCGGACAAGTACGACGCCTTGGTGATGATCGATGAGTCGCATGCCTCAGGTTTCATGGGCAAGACCGGCCGCGGCACGCACGAGCACCATGGTGTCATGGGCCGCATCGATATCATCACCGGCACGCTGGGCAAGGCGCTTGGCGGCGCCATGGGCGGTTTCACGGCGGCGCGCAAGGAAGTCATCCAGACGCTGCGCCAGAAGTCGCGTCCCTACCTGTTCTCCAACACGCTCGCTCCCTCGATCGCCGGCGCCACGCTATCGGTACTGCAGCGCTTGTCGGCCTCGACCGAGTTGCGCGACCGGCTGCATGAGAATACCTCCTACTTCCGCAAGGCCATTACCGAGATCGGTTTCACCATCAAACCGGGGGCGCATCCCGTTGTGCCGGTGATGTTGTTCGATGCGCCGCTGGCGCAGAAATTCGCGCAGCGCCTGTATGAACTCGGCGTGCTGGTCACCGGCTTCTTCTACCCGGTGGTTCCGATGGGCCAGGCGCGGGTGCGGGTGCAGCTGTCAGCCGCACATAGCCGTGAGCAACTGGACAAGGCGCTTGCCGCATTCCGGCAGGCAGGGCAGGAACTCGGCCTTTTGAAAAATTAAGGGGGACGGCAATGGAACGCATACTCATCATCGGCGCCAACGGACAGATCGGCAGCGAACTGGTCGACGCCCTTTCCGCCGTCCATGGCGCGGAAAACGTGATCGCAGCCGATATCGCACCGCGCAGCCTGTTCGGCGTCGAACGTTATGAGACGGTGGACGTGCTTGATGCAGCGCGCGTCAAGGAAATCGTCGAGCGCTTTGAAATTACCCAGGTCTACCAACTGGCCGCGCTGCTGTCGGTCACTGGTGAGCAGGCGCCGCTCAAGGCATGGACCTTGAACATGAACGGCCTGCTCAACATCCTTGAGATCGCGCGCGAACGCGGCGAGGTTGGCAAGCCCTTGAAGGTCTTCTGGCCCTCATCGATTGCCGCATTCGGGCCGCATACCCCGGCGGTGGACACGCCCCAGCTCGCGGTAATGGACCCGACCACCATCTACGGCATTAGCAAGCAGGCTGGCGAACGCCTGTGCGAGTATTACTTCACCAAGTTTGGCGTCGATGTGCGCAGCATCCGTTATCCCGGCATCATCAGCTACAAATCGCCTCCCGGCGGCGGCACGACGGACTATGCGATTGCGATTTTCCATGCAGCCAAGCGCGGCGAGCGCTATCACTGCTACCTGGGCCCGGAAACCACGCTGCCCATGATTTACATGCCGGACGCAATCCGCGCCACGATCGAGCTGATGGATGCGCCGGCGGAGCAGGTTCGTGTACGTTCCGCCTACAATGTGGCCGGCCTGAGCTTCAATCCGCGCGAACTGGCGGAAGCGATCAAGAAACGCCTGCCGAAGTTCGAGATCGCTTATCAACCTGACCACAGGCAGGCGATTGCCGACACCTGGCCACACAGCCTGGACGATACCTATGCCCGCGCCGACTGGGGCTGGCAGGCGAAGGTCGGACTGGACGGACTGGTCGATGACATGTTGGCGCACGTCAATGTGCCGACTTTGCACCACGCAGCGTGATGTCGAAAACAGCAGCGCCCGGCGATACCCGGTATAGCGGAAAACGCCGGCGACAGCAGGGCGCTGCTTTATAATGGCGGGCAACCATCCGTCATTCCAACATTCCACTTTATGCAATACGTCTCCACCCGCGGCCAATCTTCGTCGCAATCCCCGGCGCAGTCCTTTTCCCAAATCCTCCTCGGCGGTCTCGCTCCCGATGGCGGTCTCTATCTGCCGGTCGAATATCCGAAGGTCGGCGGCGCCGAACTCGATGCATGGCGCAAGCTGTCGTACGCCGACCTCGCTTTCGAAGTGCTGAAGAAATTTGCGACCGATATCCCGGAAGCGGACCTGAAAGCGCTTGCACACAAGACCTACACTGCTGACGTGTACCGCAACGTACGCGCGGGCGAAGATGCCAGCCAGATCACGCCTTCACGCACTTTGGAAGAGAAAGACGGCAAGAAGCTCGTCCTGCAGGCATTGTCCAACGGCCCGACGCTGGCCTTCAAGGACATGGCAATGCAGTTGCTCGGCAACCTGTTCGAATACGCATTGGCCAAGCAGAACGCAGAGCTGAACATCCTGGGTGCCACCTCGGGCGACACCGGCAGCGCGGCGGAATACGCGATGCGCGGCAAGAAGGGCGTGCGCGTCTTCATGCTCTCGCCGCACAAGAAGATGAGCGCCTTCCAGACGGCGCAAATGTTCAGCCTGCAGGACCCGAACATCTTCAACATCGCCGTCGAAGGCGTGTTCGACGATTGCCAGGACATCGTCAAGGCGGTGTCGAACGACCTCGAATTCAAGAACCGTCAGAAGATCGGCACGGTGAACTCGATCAACTGGGCGCGCGTGGTGGCCCAGGTCGTGTACTACTTCCGTGGCTATCTCGCCGCGACGACGTCCAATGACCAGAAGGTTTCGTTCACTGTCCCGTCGGGCAACTTCGGCAATATCTGCGCCGGCCATATCGCCCGCATGATGGGGCTGCCGATCGACAAGCTGGTCGTCGCCACCAACGAGAACGACGTGCTCGACGAATTCTTCCGCACCGGCGTCTACCGCGTGCGCAAGTCGGCCGAGACTTACCACACTACCAGCCCGAGCATGGACATCAGCAAGGCCTCGAACTTCGAGCGCTTCATCTACGACCTGCTGGGCCGCGACGCCGAGCGCGTGCGCGCGCTGTTCAAGAAGGTGGAAACGCATGGCGGCTTCGACCTGTCGGGCAAGCCGGGCAGCGACGGCGACGAATTCAAGAAGGTCGCGCAGTTCGGTTTCGTGTCGGGCAAGTCGGTGCATGCCGACCGCATCGCCACCATTCGCGACGTGCAGGAGAAATACGGCGTGACCATCGATACGCATACCGCCGACGGCGTGAAGGTGGCGCGTGAAAATCTCACCAGCGGCGTTCCGATGCTCGTCCTCGAAACCGCGCTGCCGGCCAAGTTCAACGAGACGATCCGCGAAGCGCTCGGACGCGATGCTGAACGTCCGGCCGGCTTCGAGAACATCGAGGCATTGCCGCAGCGCTTCGAGGTTATGAAGGCCGACGCGGCAGCGGTGAAGTCTTTCATTGTGCAACACACCGGCTTGTAATCCGGCGTTCCTAACCACGGACCGAGGATGAGTGAAAAGAAACCGATGCTGAGCGCCGCCGAAGCGCTCGATTTCCTGCTCTCCGCGGTCCGCCCGATCGCGGAGATGGAAACGCTTCCGACCCTGTCCGCCAATGGCCGCGTACTGGCAGCGCCGCAGACGTCGCAGCTCAACGTGCCGCCGATGGACAACACGCAGATGGATGGCTACGCGGTGAGAGCTGCCGACTGTGCGAGTGGCACGGCAAGGCTGCGCGTATCGCAGCGCATTCCGGCAGGCGCAGTCGGCGCGCCGCTGGAAGCCGGAACGGCCGCGCGCATCTTCACCGGGGCAATGATTCCCGAAGGCGCCGATGCGGTCGTCATGCAGGAGCAGTGCGAATTCGAGAAGGCGGCGGACGGCGATTTCGTGACGGTGCGCCACACGCCGCAGTCTGGGGAATGGATACGCCGTACTGGCGAGGACATCGAGGCAGGCAGCGTCATTCTTCCTGCAGGTACACGCCTGCGCGCGCAGGAACTGGGCCTTGCCGCATCGGTCGGGCTGGCGGAGCTGCCGGTCGTTCGCCGGCCGCGCGTCGCGGTGTTTTTCACCGGCGACGAACTGGCGATGCCGGGCGAACCGCTCAAGCCGGGCGCCATTTACAACTCCAACCGATTCACCCTGCGCGGCCTGCTCGAAAACCTCGACTGCGAAGTGGCCGACTACGGCATCGTGCCTGATTCGCTGGCAGCCACGCGCGAGACATTGCGCAAGGCGGCACAAGGCAACGACCTCATCATCACCTCCGGCGGCGTCTCCGTCGGCGAGGAAGACCACATCAAGCCCGCTGTGGAGGCGGAAGGCCGCCTGAACATGTGGCAGATCGCCATCAAGCCTGGCAAGCCGCTGGCGTTCGGTGAAGTCAATCATGATGGCAAGCCGGGTGCATTTTTCCTGGGGTTGCCGGGCAATCCGGTGTCGAGTTTCGTCACTTTCCTGCTGTTCGTGCGGCCTTTCATCCTGCGCATGCAGGGCGTGGCGGAGGTGGCACCGAAGAAGTTCGCCATGCGTGCCGATTTTGCCTGGCCCAAGGCGGACAAGCGCAACGAATTCCTGCGCGCACGCATCAATGCCAATGGCGGGCTGGACCTGTTCCCGAATCAAAGCTCCGCGGTGTTGACTTCCACAGTCTGGGGCGACGGCCTGGTCGACAATCCTTCCGGGCGGACTATTGCCGCCGGCGACGCGGTTGCCTTCATGCCGTTCAGCGAACTGCTTTACTGATCATCATGCAAATCCAGCTTCGATTCTTTGCCAGCGTCCGCGAGAAAGTAGGCTCTGCCCAAGAGAGTCTCGACGTGCCGGAGTCCGTGCGTACCGTGGGCGACGTGCGGGCCTTGCTGCGCGAGCGCGGCGGCGCCTGGGCCGAAACGCTGGCCGAAG
>DASVLM010000833.1:0-5360 GCA_036384875.1 Noviherbaspirillum sp. | reverse complement strand
TCAGGTCGCTGCTGCCGGTTCCCGTGATCGAGTCGTTCCCTTCGAAACCGTAGATCTTGATCCCGTCGGGATAACTGGTCGCTATCGTGTCGTTGCCCGCTGTGCCGTTGACGACTGCTGCGGCCCTGATCTGCGCGCCACCCCAGGTCTCGCCGTCGCTGAATTTGATCTTCTCGATCAGGTTGGCGATGCCGCTGAAGTAGTTCAACACCGTGATCTGGTCTGCCGTGCCGTACTTGATCACCAGGTTGTAGCCTTGCCGTTCCACCCCGCGCAACGCGGCCGATGTCACATTGGTGAACTCGATCGTATCGGTGTTGCCGGTCGTCGAGTCTGAGTCGGAGATCGTGTCGACACCGTCTCCCACCGAGAAGCGGTAGGTGTCGTTGCCATAGCCGTTATTGAAGGCGTTGTAGCCACCGTACAGCAGGTCGTTGCCTGTGCCACCAACTATCGTGTCATCGCCATAACTACCAGTTAGTGAATCATCTCCCGCTCCCCCAAGAAGTTGATCATCACCGCTGCCACCATCGAGAGAGTCGTTTCCTAGGTCGCCAAAAACAACGTCATTACCTGCATTTGAAGCGATATTGTCATCGCCTGTCCCGCCATAAATGTAATCTTGCTCAGTTGTGCCTTTATTTTTGTCGGACAAGCCCACCCCAAGGTCTGCATATACGGGCTGCAGAACCGTAGTATCGTCCAAGGAGTCAATTATCTCCGCGGCGAATTCATTGCCATACCATCCCTCGCCTAACATATTTCCTGCATAGCGATTGAACTCAATCAAGTCCGTCAGCCCTTGTGCAGGATTGCTTGCAATACGATTGCGGAACTCCTGCTCCAGCGATGAATAGTCCAGCTTAATGCCATTGGAATCAATTTGCAGACTGACTTTGTCAAACAACGGCTTGAAGCGCGTTTGCAGCAGCAATGCTGTATACACAGATTCCTTCAATGCATCATAAGACTGGTTGAGCAAGTCGATTTGCTGCTGTGAAAATTCAACGGTGAGTTGGATGGCGGCGGCTATACCACCGCCACCACCGCCGCCACCGGAACTAGATATGCCAGCACCGCCGATGCCTCCAGGCACACTGTCGTTCGGCAAATTGAAAAAATAGCGGCCATTAAACGCTTCTAAAATGTGAAGCTTCTTTTCCCAGGCATCGACGATAGGTTGCCATTCCGGGCCCACGGATGAAACACTTCCAACTTGGTTTTCATAGTCGGACATCTTGACGTTACCGAATTGCTGGTAAGAGACGACAAATCCCATTGGATCGTGATTCGGATTAACGTGCTCCTGCAATGTCTTGTACATGCCCGAGGTATCCGCCCACGCTCCCAGTAATTGGTCCAAGATTGCGCGTTCGTCTTGTCGTGTCGCCGCTTGACTGAATTGGCTCAGCAAATCCTTCAATTCCGTCGACTGGCTTGCCGCTTGATGCAAGTCGCGCACCTTGCCCGAACCCAGCATCTCCGGAAGATCGGTCACTCCATCGGCCAGCGGAATCTGATCGGTAAAGACACTATGGAAAGTATCCTCGATGAGATTCACATCGGCCATCTTGTTGACCTCGCCCAGCGTGCCTTGCGAGCCGTCCGTCTTAGTGTACGAGCCCAGATCAGCAATCTGGTTGCCGTTGGTGAGAGTCTGGCTGTTTGCTGTTTTCGCGACCTTAATGCTGCCTATGCCCAATGCATCGAGCGTGAACAATTCATTAGCCTGTGACACGCCGTCCTGATTGAGGTCGCGCCAGACGCGCAATTGGCTCCAATTCGCATCCGAACTGTCGACCTTGCCGTCGACGTTCGTATCCTGCGCATCAAGAGCTGCAAAACCATCGGCAGCCTTGTGGGTGATTCCAGACCAGGGGTCAACGACCGGCGTCGCGTCGCCAAACAGTTCGGTGCCGTCGTCAATAGTGCCATTGCCGTTACGATCCATCACCAAGAACCCGTCGTCAGCACTGATCCAGCCGGTGCTGCTCTTGATGCCGTCCACGTCGTGATCAAAGTAGATGGGGTTGGTGGTGGAGGGGGCGATGGTTTCGATGCCGTCGCCGTCGAGGTCTAATGTGAGAGGGTCTTTTCGCGGGCGCCAGGCGACGGATTTGTTGAATTTTCCGTTGATTTGTGCGCCATTCTCACCAATTGCCTCATTAATCGCTTTATCTATGCTTGACTGCCTGTCCCTGATTGCCCGAACTCCATTATCAACGATATTATCAATTGCGCTCTTCTCAAAAATATTGCCGATTGCCCAGCCAGCGGTAAATGGGCTCATTCCGGCCGCAATTTTGATCGCGTCAATAGCTTTATTGATTGATTCTGGATCCCCTGAATTAGTCTTGATCTCCAAGGCACCATCTCTGATCGCCTTAGTCACTTCGGCCGTTTCTTTAGCGCGGTCGAAATATTCCTTATCCATCTTCATGGATACAACAACGCCCTCTGAATCTCGACTGGTAAGAATAATGCTGTTGCCCTCTGCACTAGTAACCACAGAGGGCGCACCTCCTGCTTCTCCGGTTCGAGTTTTTGGTGTTCCAAACAATCCCATAATATATTTTCCCCTCTAAGAATTCTTTTTCATTTAAAGCCGAACAAGCTTTGATAATCTCGAGCCAGGTTTTGACATGTATCCTGTTTTGAAGAAAACATGACCGTTTTCACTAACGCGATATCCCAAGCGTGGTAATACTCGCCCTTCAAATATTCATGTGATGTAGCTCTTTGCGTATTCTGACTTCTGTCTTCTGTCCATACCGCCGTCGTTGGCGTACCGTGAATACAGGAAGCAAGTGACAATCTTGCCTTTCGCATGAAAATAATTGCGCTTGCAAGCACGTCTTCGCTCTGTGTCCGGTCAAGATGGTCCGCAATTTCTACATGCCTACGTTCAAAACCAATCGCACCGGTTCTCGAAAAATAAAGCGCGAGCAACTCATGTGCCAAAGTTAAATCTTCGTCAGCTACCTCCTTCTGAGAAATCTCCGCATTCAATTCATTCGCATAATTTGTAGCAAGATCTTGTAATTGATCATCCCAAGGTATTCGTACCAGCAACCCGACAATTTCTAACAAAGCATCCTTGGCGTATTGAGAACCGGATGAACGGCTCTTTTCAAATACTTCCTGATAGCCTTTTAAGGCCAATCCAGCGTTCTCCATCATCAACACATATTCTTTTTGCTCTGCATGAAGCGTGTGATACGCAAGAATTAACCCCAGCTCTTCTTCATTAGATATAAGTGACGACAATGGCAGGTGCCGAAGCGCTTTCACGACGAGAACAAATTTATTATTTGCGGGAATGTGTTTGTTACCTGCGGTTTTTAATTGATGTACGGCGTATCCAAAGAGGCCATAAATCGATAGCGCCATAGCGAAGCTTAATAAAACTGCAAAAAATGAAACGCTGATTCTTTTCATGTTTACCCTTCCTAAAACTTTTGAGTCGCCCGGCGGGGCAAGTTAGTCGGTAGCCGATTTTTTCGACGCCAGGCAATTTGATGATTGGCATGCTAACAAACCCGTCCCTAATAGCAACATAGAGAAAGTCCTTAAGAATTTCATTACTCGGTAAGTTTTAAATTTGGCACTCATCATGAATCAGCTCGCTCTTTTAAATATAGCGACGGAACCTAACACCAGGCATATGAGACGATAAAAGCGAACACCACACCGGTGACGACTTTACTACCATCGTAGAAATTAATATTGCTTCGAAATATCGTGTTTAAAATCTGAATAGCAAAAGTGCCGATTGCCAAGAAAATCAGGGCGATTAGTTCCATAACGTTCTACACCTCCCGATAAATTTCCCGATACACATAACGCATCCGTTCCAGTTTCTCCTCAGAGAAAACATCCGGCCCGTAATACGCGTCCTCGAACAACCGCGTCATCACGTTCAACTCACGCTGCAGATGACGAAAACCGGCATTCAGTGAAAAAAGATACTCCCGCGCATTCAGCGTCGCCAAACGCGGCTCCTCATGCAACGCAAACAGGCGTTGCATAGCGAGGTAATACTGGCGTGCGCCGTCGCCGCCGCTCGCATGCAATCCGAATACAGAAAATCGTAGATAGTCGATCCGGGTAACGATCCACAAACCAGCCTTGGCCTCGCGTAGCAGGAACCACAGACCATAAGCGAGCAGCGCAAGAACGAAAGCGAGAATGGTGTAGCCAATGGCGCGATAGTGTTCCGCCAGCCATTCCTTCAGCCATTGCAGCAATTCGGCCAAGGCCTGCATGAGCGGTTTCATATTCAGCTGAACCCACTCGACGCCGTCGGCAAGCTTCTTGGTCGCCGTGCGCTGCCATTGCGGCATGCCCAGACGTTGGGCGGATTGGCGCATCTCGCCTGGCGAGGGCCATGCCGTGGAAAATTTCCATTCCTGCGTTGCCTCGCCCTCGCCTGCACCTTCACCTGAAATCGATTGTCCTCCACCGGATTGCCCGCCTCCCTGCAACTGCAGTTTTCCAACCGTACCAAGACTCGACGGCACTCCGTTTTGCCACCGCAGAGACGACCTCACCGGCTGCGGTGTGATGACATACAGCACCGCAGCTATCACCAGAATCGATATCGTGGCGGCGGCGATGGCAGCGGATTGTCCGCCCACGACCTGCCGGCTGACGCATTCCGCTTGCAAATCCTGAACGCGCCGGTTGATCTGTTCCGACACGAGCGTCAGCACCACCGCGACGACGTAGGGGACGAGATAGAACAGCATGCTCCAGTCCGCTCGGTAATGCGAGGCGGCGAACATGACCATGACCTCCGATATCAGCAATCCAAGATGCAGTTGCCTGCGGGTGACGGTGACGCAGTTGTACACGACCTGCAAGGCGGCGAGCATGGCGAGGCCGGCACGCGGAAAGCCCCACATGGGGATGAATACCGTGAGCGAGACGATGCATGCCAATGCGAACACGCATCCCTGCCCCCACTTGCCAGCTTCGGTAACCTTCCCTCGCTGCACCCAGGCCAGCGCGAGCGTGATGCCAAAGGCGATAGCCCACAGCGTAACTTCGAGGCCAAACTGCTGGTATTGGATGTCGAGGAAGGCATTACAGGCCATCGCCAGCACTTGCGCGGCGAACAGGCCAAGGTAGGCAGGGAAATAACGAAGTGGCGGATTCATGGATGGAACAGGTGAGTAAGGTCGCCACCGCGATTCACTTCCAGATAGCAGGCGCTCAAGTCAGGCATTCCGGAGACGGCAGCATCTTTCTTGCCGTGTCTGGCCCTACGCGCTGCCAAGCTATCGCCGACAAGGAAGGACTCGCGGTTGAAATCGATAACGATGAGATGCGCGCCGCGCGCACGCAGGAACGCAAGCGCC
>DASVLM010000832.1:0-2850 GCA_036384875.1 Noviherbaspirillum sp. | reverse complement strand
CACCTGGAACAGCCAGGCGGAAGCCGACACCATCAGCATTGCGCTGAGGACACCGGCGCCGAAGCGGATGATGGCGATCGACATCGGATTGAGATCGATGCCCAGCATCGCCAGGCACAGTACCGTGCCAGCCAGTCCGATCTTGCACAACGATGCTGCCGCGGAAGCGGGGCTGCGGCTGATCAGCAATGCCCCAGCAAGATAGCCCGCGTAATTGGCCGAAGCGGCGAACGATCCGGACGAGACCGCAAGCAGGCCGTCGCGCACCATCAGCGGATACATGCCGGTGTAGGCAAAGCGACCGAACCCCATGCCGACGGCGAGCATCAATGCAGCGGCAAGGGTTTCGAGCAATGCGGTGCGGTTGGCAGCGGCGTTATCCATATCGGGCCTTCGTTATTTTCCGCGCAACACGCGCCGGAATTCATCATAGGCGGCGGTGCGATAGCCGCGACGGTTGACCAGCAGGGTGTCGACCTTCATCAACGGGACGGCCCGGATGTTTGCCGGCCTGCCCTGCAGTTCAAGCACGGATTGCGGAACGATACCGACGCATGCGCCGGCGGCAACGCAAGCCAGGATCGCATGATAGGAATTCACTTCCAGCACCTTGAGTTTCCGGTCGGGAGTCGATGCGGAGGCGGCGAACCAGTTTTCTGCAATGTCGCGATAAGTGCATCCTCGTCCGAAACCGGCGAGCGTGCGAACGGTGACCTTGTCAGGCGTCGTGGCCTTGGGATGGCGTTCCGGCAGCACCAGCATCAGCTGCTCGGTATAGATGCGCGTCCATTCGAGGCTGTCGTCGTCGAGCGCCTCGCTGTCGCACGGCGTCGCTGCAGCCGGGTCGGCGACCAGCGCGCAATCGACACGTCGCGCGCGTACCGCTTCGATCAGGCCTTGCGAAGTGGCGGTGGTGATCGTCAGTTCGACTTCAGGCCAGCGCGCATGGTATTCCGCCAGCGGTTGCGGCAGGCGGCTGGCTGCGGTGCTTTCCATCGAGCCGACACGCAATCTGCCCGAAGGTTGGCCCGGATGCAGCGATTGCCGCGCTTCGTCCGCCAGCGACAGCAGTTGTTCCGCGTACACCAGAAAGCGCTCTCCTTCCGGAGTCAGTGTCATGCGCTTTCCGTCCCGCAGGAACAGCGCGACGCCGAGGTCTTCCTCGAGTTGCTTGAGGCGCGTCGTCACGTTCGACTGCACGCGATCGAGCCGTTGCGCGGCCTTGGTCACACTCTGTTCCTGGGCAACCGCGCGAAAGATGTCGAGTACTGCCAGATCCACGTCAAACTCACTATCTTTAAAAAAGATTGAAATTTCAATTATGATCTTATTTTAGTATAAGATGGTCAAGCGGATTTGCTGCGGATGGAAATGCCGTCCGTGCGCGAATCCATGCAGCATTCCAACAGACATCAAGGTGCGCTCATGACAAACCCTGCTCTTTCCCTGCTTGGCATTCGTTTCCCCGTCATCCAGGCGCCCATGGCGGGCGTATCCACCGTGCCCATGGCGGCGGCCGTGTCCGAAGCGGGCGGCCTCGGGTCCATTGCTGTCGGCGCAGGCAATCCCGGGCAGGCCAGGGCGGCCATCACCGAATTGCGCGGACTCACCGCCAAGCCCTTCAACGTCAATCTTTTCTGCCACCGGCCGGCACAGGCGGACGCGGCGCGTGAAGAGCGCTGGCTGGAATATCTCGCACCGCATTTTGCAGAAACCGGCGCGGCGCCGCCGGCAGGGCTCAAGGAAATCTACAAGAGTTTCGTTGACGACAAGGAAATGCTCGATGTGCTGCTGACGGAACGGCCACCGGTCGTGAGCTTCCATTTCGGCTTGCCTCCGCAGCAAAGCATCGATGCGCTGAAGCGGGCCGGCATCATCCTGATGGCCTGTGCGACCACGCCCTCGGAGGCGATGCAAATTGAACAGGCCGGCATCGACCTGGTGGTGGCGCAAGGAGTTGAAGCGGGTGGACATCGCGGTGTGTTCGAATCGACCGGGGCAGATGCCGGCATCGGCACCTTTGCGCTGGTGCGGCTGCTGGCGCGTTCAGTGAAGCTGCCTGTCATCGCGGCGGGCGGCATCATGGACGGGCAGGGCATTGCCGCTGCGATGGCGCTGGGCGCGAGCGCGGCGCAGCTCGGCACCGCCTTCATCCTCTGCCCGGAGTCTTCGGCCAACGCGCATTACCGCGCCCGCATGAAAGGCCCCCAGGTGAACGACACCAGGATCACGGACGTAATTTCCGGCCGGGCGGCGCGCGGCTTGCCGAACAAGCTGTTCGACGAGATCGGCGCGAGCGGACATCCGCCGGTTCCTGATTATCCGATCGCCTATGACGCAGTGAAAGCGCTTAGCGCCGCCGCAGCCGCGAAGGGCATGCAGGACTATGCGGTGAACTGGGCAGGGCAGGGTGCCGCGCTGGCGCGCGAAATGTCTGCAGCGGACCTGGTGCGAGTGCTGGTCGAAGAATTGAAAGCTTCATTCCCCGAATAGGCGGGCAAGTATCTTCGCCATGCCGATGCGCGATGCGGCGGATGGATGTGTAAGCGATAGCGCCGATCCATTTTCGTTCTGTGCCAGCTTGGTATAGAAGCTCACCATCGATGCTGCAGGCCAGCCCGCCCGATGCGCGAGTGTCATGCCGATCTGGTCGGCTTCGCTTTCCTGCATGCTCGAGAGCCGGGCAAGCCGCAGTTGCAGCGGCAGCTCATTGTCGAGACGGGTCATCGTGATTTCCAGGGAAGTCGCCGGCAACGGACTGACCCGAAGCACGCCGGACAAATACTCGCGATGGTGCTCCGCTATCGCATGCGCGACTTCGTGGCCGATCAGCGTTGCCAGTTCGCCATC
>DASVLM010000831.1:0-2163 GCA_036384875.1 Noviherbaspirillum sp. | reverse complement strand
CGCTGTGGGTGGCAATTACCAATATCAGCGATTCATCGGGTGCTACGAGGGAAGGTATAGCGTTAGCTCTTTCCGAACTGGGACTCTGAGAGTCACCAGCATTGCCAATGGGTTCGCTGTTCACGGGACACGTCGGCACGTTTAGTTAAATTGCTCATTGCATCGGCGGGCGTTGCCCCGCCGGTCGAGCTGCCAGAGTTCTTTGTCCTGTTCGGACGCCGTACAGCACAAAGCATTCTTTTCGTACTCAGTGATGGATTAAATGTCCAGAAGCCCTACTTGAAATAGGCGAATGCTTTGTTAACGTGGGCTCATCCATTAGAAGGAGATCGCCGTGAAAAACAAATTACTGGCTTATGCCCTGCTGTTGTTCAGTTCTATCGCCATCGCTCAGAACTCGGACTGTTCCCATCAGTATGCCGATGGAGCAGCGCCGTCATTCTCCAATCGGAAGTTGGCAGCGAAAACTACGCAGCTATGTTTCGAAGCGTTTGCCATTATGCACTCGGGCGTCACCCATACTCCGCTTTGGGCCGGCGAACATTTGACCCGAGCTCGAGTGGCCAGCGCGCGTGGCATGAAACGTGAGAACACATTTCACACGGAAGACTACTTGCCGGTTTCGGACCGTGCAGAACTGCGTGACTACTCCAGGAGCGGTTACGACCGCGGTCACATGGCGCCGTCCGGCGATATGCCGACAAGGTCGGCGCAGCACGAGAGCTTTTCCCTGGCGAACATGATTCCACAAAATCCGGACAACAATCAGAATCTCTGGGAAGGTATTGAATCGGCGGTGCGCACGTTGGCGACAAAACGCGGAAGCCTATACGTGCTGTCTGGACCGATTTTCGAGGGGGCATCACTAAAGCGACTGAACGGCCGCGTTCTGGTGCCGACCAGTATTTACAAGGCTGTTTATGACCCGAATCGGCAGGAGGCGGCGGCATACATTACCCGAAATGCCCCTGGCATGGACTACGAGGTCGTGTCGATTGCCGAACTGGAGAGCCGCGTCGGGATCAATCTCTTTCCGGCAATCCCAGCGCACGTCAAGTCGACCAAAATGACTCTGCCAGAACCGACGCCGTCCGGATTTAAGAATCAACGTCAAGGATATGCACATCGAGGTGGCTTCAATGAAGGTACCGCGATTTCGGCCTACACGATTTACCGCCTCGGCAAACGCCTTTTCAACTAAAGTCCCCAAGCGTTTTTTCGGAGAGTACCGATGACAAATTTCTATCCATTCGCGAACGAAACAGATTCAATGGGCGTTGGCGATCTAACTATCGAAAACAGAGTTGATCGGATTTCCATCTACGGTTCCGCCCAAATTACGAAGGATAAAGCGGGCTTGGATCTGGCAAAAGCCTTGAAAGAATTGATCGATCGCACCGTCGATGCCCTGGAACGCCAGGAACTCCCTGAAAAGATCAGTGAGGCGCCCAATGACAACGTCGACAATCCCTTCAAGGATAACTAATCATGGGCAGCCATGATGCAATTTCGATGTTCGGCGCCGACTCGGCGATGTCGCGGCGAGTCATTGCAGCACCTGCTGAACTTGCTTCGTTGTTGGAACGGTTCCGATACCGGTTCATCACGGAAAAGGACCTGCAGGATGGCATCGAGGCGGTGTTGAAGGTCAGTGGCATCGCGTACGAGAGGGAAAGATCGCTCAGCGCACCGGATCGGCCTGACTTCCTCGTTCAGGGGGGCATTGCTATCGAGGTCAAGATCAAGGGATCGCTCGCCGAACTACTGAGGCAAGTGTCTCGCTATGCTGCACATGACGAAGTATCGGGCATTCTCGTCTGCGGCACGCCGTACTGGCTCCCGACTGTTCCAAAACAAATCGGAGGGAAGACGTTGTACAGCTTGCGCCTGGTTGGAAGCCTGCTATGACATTCGGGCAGATAACCCATAGGGATGGTCACTGGCACATCAAGTGCGAAGCCCATGTACGGACGAAGCTCAAGCGTCTTTTCCCGGAAGTGAGTCAACGCGCTGGCGAGGTTATATCCCTTTCAGACAACGACGAGAACTGCCGGGATCTTCTGTGGTTTATCGACCGGTACCCGATGAACGTAGACGGGATGCGGCGTCTCCGGAAGGGATCTGCGAGCCATGTCGAAAAGGAAAGCATGGTCGCTGCCTTAT
>DASVLM010000830.1:0-4138 GCA_036384875.1 Noviherbaspirillum sp. | reverse complement strand
ACCAGACCTTTCTGGCTGATCGGCACTGCCGAGAGCAGCTTCTCGTTTTTCTCCAGTTCCATCAGGATCACGCCGCGGCCGCCGCCGGACAAGGTCTTGATCTCATCCATGCCGAATACCAGCACGCGTCCTTTCTCCGAGAGACAGGCGATCGCGCCGGCATTGCTTCCCACCACTTGCGGCGCCACCGGTTCGTCGCCTTCATCCAGCGTGATGAAGGCCTTGCCTGCCTTGACGCGGCTGACCATGTCGCCCGCCTTGGCGGTAAAGCCGTAGCCGGCGGTCGATGCCAGCAACAGCTGCGTGTCGGCCGGGCCGGCGAAGTAATGCAGCACCCGTGTCCCGCTCGCCAGTTCTACCAGCGTGGTAACAGGCACGCCGTCACCGCGTGCCCCCGGCAATGCGGACACCGCTACCGAATACACGCGGCCGTTCGAGCCGAAGGCCAGCAGCGTGTCCACCGTGCGGCATTCGTAGGTGCCGTAAAGGCTGTCGCCTGCCTTGAAAGTGAACTGCGCCGGATCGTGTCCGTGGCCGGTACGTGCGCGCACCCAACCCTTCTGCGAAATGATGACTGTCACCGGTTCATCCAGCACCTTCTGCTCGACGCTCGCCTTTTCCGCTTCCTTGATCAGGGTGCGGCGCGCATCGCCGAACTGCTTCGCATCGGTTTCGATTTCCTTGATCACCAGCTTCTTCATCGAAGCCGGGTTGTCGAGCAGGTCGTGCAGCGTTGCCTTTTCGTTGCGCAGCTCGGCGAGTTCCTGCTGGATCTTGATCGATTCCAGTCGCGCCAGTTGGCGCAGGCGAATTTCGAGAATGTCTTCCGCCTGGCGGTCCGAGAGGTTGAATGCCTTGATCAGTGCCGGCTTCGGCTCGTCCGATTCGCGGATGATCCGAATCACCTTGTCGATGTTCAGCAGAACCGCTTCGCGGCCTTCAAGGATATGGATGCGATCGTCCACCTTCTGTAGGCGGAACTGGGTGCGCCGCGTGACGGTGGCGAAGCGGAATTCGATCCACTCGCTGATGATGTGCATCAGCCCCTTCTGGCGCGGACGTCCGTCGCGACCGATCATCACCAGGTTGATCGGCGCGCCGGTTTCGAGTGAGGTGTGCGCCAGCAGGATATTCATGAACTCGTTCTGGTCGATGTTCTTCGACTTCGGCTCCAGCACGAGGCGCACCGGTGCATCCTTGCCGGATTCGTCGCGCACCGTATCGAGCACCGAGAGGATCATCTGCTTCAGCGCCAGCTGTTCCGGCAGCAGCGATTTCTTGCCCAGCTTGACCTTGGGATTGGTCAGTTCCTCGATCTCTTCCAGCACCTTCTGCGAGGACGTGCCGGGCGGCAGTTCGGTCACCACCGCTTGCCACTGGCCGCGTGCCATGTCTTCGATCTTCCAGCGTGCGCGCACCTTCATCGAGCCGCGCCCGGTTTCATACATCTCGGCAATCGCTGATGCCGGCGTGATGATCTGTCCGCCGCCAGGGAAGTCCGGGCCGGGAATGAATTCCATCAGCTCCGCGTGCGTCATCTTCGGATTGCGGATCATCGCTACCGCGGCTTTCGCGACTTCGGTCAGGTTGTGCGAAGGAATTTCCGTGGCAAGGCCGACCGCAATACCCGATGCGCCGTTCAGCAGCACGAACGGCAAACGTGCCGGCAGCAGTTTCGGTTCCTGCGCAGTGCCATCGTAGTTCGGCTGGAAGTCGACGGTGCCCATGTCGATTTCATCAAGCAGCAGTTTCGCGATCGGCGTCAGGCGCGCTTCGGTGTAGCGCATCGCCGCCGCGCCATCGCCGTCGCGCGAACCGAAATTGCCTTGGCCGTCGATCAGCGGATAGCGCAGCGAGAAGTCCTGCGCCATGCGCACCAGCGCGTCGTACACCGACTGGTCGCCGTGAGGATGCAGCTTGCCCAGCACGTCGCCGACCACCGCGGCGGATTTGCGGGGCTTTGCGGCGGAGTTCAGTCCGAGGTCGTGCATCGCATACAGGATGCGGCGCTGCACCGGCTTCTGGCCGTCGCACACGTCGGGCAGGGCGCGGCCCTTGACGACGGAAATGGCGTAATCGAGATAGGCGCGCTCGGCAAAGCTGGCGAGCGTCAGTGCTTCGCCGTCGCCGGACGGCGCAGCATCAAACAGGTTGGCTTGTTCAGTCATCGTGATTCAAAGTGTTCGGTCAGATATCGGCTTCGGCTTCATTGCCGTGCTCTTCCAGCCAGGCGCGTCGTGCCGCCGCTTCGCCTTTGCCCATCAGCATGTTGAAGCGCGATTCCGATTGCGCCAGGTCGAAGTCGCCGAGCGACACCGGTAAGAGGCGTCGCGTGTCGGGATTCATCGTGGTTTCCCACAGCTGCTCCGCATTCATTTCGCCGAGGCCCTTGAAGCGGGAAATGGTCCAGCCGCCTTCCTTCACGCCATCCTTGCGCAGCTTGTCTTCGATCGCTTCCAGCTCGCCGTCGTCCAGCGCGTAGAGCTTCTGTGCCGGCTTTTTGCCGCGCGCCGGCGCATCGACGCGATACAGCGGCGGGCGCGCGACGCAGATGTGTCCGCGTGCGATGAGTTGCGGGAAGTGCTTGAAGAACAGCGTCAGCAGCAACACTTGAATGTGTGAGCCGTCCACGTCCGCATCGGACAGGATGCAGATCTTGCCGTAGCGCAGTCCGGACAGGTCGGGCGTGTCGTTCGGTCCGTGCGGATCGACGCCGATCGCCACCGCAATGTCGTGGATTTCGTTGTTCGCGAACAGACGGTCGCGCTCGGTTTCCCATGAGTTCAGCACCTTGCCGCGCAGGGGAAGGATGGCCTGGAATTCCTTGTCGCGGCCCATCTTCGCCGAGCCGCCCGCGGAGTCGCCCTCGACGAGGAAGAGTTCATTGCGCGTCACGTCATCCGATTCGCAATCGGTCAGCTTGCCCGGCAGCACTGCGACGCCGGAAGACTTTTTCTTCTCGACTTTTTGCGCCGAACGCAGCCGCGATTGCGCCTGCTTGATCACCAGTTCGGCCAGCTTCTTGCCATGGTCCACATGCTGGTTCAACCACAATTCAAGAGCAGGGCGGCAGAAGGTCGCGACGAGGCGCACCGCGTCGCGTGAATTCAGCCGCTCCTTGATCTGGCCCTGGAATTGCGGATCGAGCACCTTGGCCGACAACACGAAGGAGACGCGTGCAAACACGTCTTCCGGCAGCAGCTTCACGCCCTTGGGCAACAGCGAGTGCATTTCGACGAAACTTTTCACCGCACCGAACAGGCCTTCGCGCAAGCCGGATTCATGCGTGCCGCCCGCCGGCGTCGGAATGAGGTTCACATAGGACTCGCGCACCACATTGCCTTCCTCGGTCCACGCGACAACCCATGCCGCGCCTTCGCCTTCCGCGAAGCCCTCGGCATCGGCAGTCGCATACTGCTCGCCCTCGAACAGCGGAATCAGCGGATCGGCATGCGAAGCCTGCGCCAGCGATTCGACGAGGTAACCGCGCAATCCCTGGTCGTACTGCCAGGTTTGCGTCTCACCGTTCTTCGCATTGGCGAGAGTGACTTTCACGCCGGGCAGCAGTACGGCCTTCGAGCGCAGCAGGCGCTGCAGTTCCGCATTCGGAATTGCCGACGAATCGAAGTACTTGGCGTTCGGCCATACCGTCACGCGTGTGCCGGATTTCTTGTCCTCTTTCGTCTGCGGACGGGACTTCAGCCTCTGGATCACGTCGCCGTCGGCAAAGGTGATCTGGTGCACGCCGCTTTCGCGCCATACCGTGATTTCGAGGCGCGAGGAGAGGGCGTTGGTCACCGACACGCCGACGCCGTGCAGTCCACCGGAGAAGGAATAGGCGCCGCCCGAACCCTTGTCGAACTTGCCGCCCGCGTGCAGGCGGGTAAAGACGATTTCCACCGTCGGCACTTTTTCTTCGGGATGCAGGCCGACCGGGATGCCGCGGCCGTCATCTTCCACCGAAACGCTGCCGTCGGCGTTCAGCGTGACGAGAATGTTCTTGCAAAAGCCGCCTAGCGCTTCATCGGAGGCGTTGTCGATGACTTCCTGGATGATGTGCAGCGGGTTTTCGGTACGGGTGTACATGCCCGGCCGCTGCTTGACCGGTTCGAGCCCTTTCAGGACCCGGATCGACGAT
>DASVLM010000829.1:0-5624 GCA_036384875.1 Noviherbaspirillum sp. | reverse complement strand
GGCAGGAAGTCGCTGCCAGACTGCAAAAGACCAATCCGCGTCTCACTGACGAAAGGGCGGATTTTCTCGCCGGTGAGTGGGCGCACCCGAATGCCGAAGGCGAATGGGAAATTCTCGGCGATCCGATACACAAGCTTACTTCGCCCGTTCTATATCGCCTGGAAGAAGTTCTCTCCTGCTGGCAAGCGATTTCCGCGCCGGTATTGTGGGTGGAAGCGGACAATACCGACGCCTGGCGCTGGATGGGAACCAAGGATTCCGCGCGAGAGGAAATCGATCGCCGGATCAAGTCGATTCCCAGAGTGACGACGGAAACCATCGCAGATGCGGGGCACATGCTGCACCATGACCAGCCGGAGGCGCTGGCTGTGCTGATCGAAGGTTTTCTCTCATGACCGCCGGCAATCGAGCACAGCGAAATGACCGGATCTCGGCGTACAATGTCCTGGTCCATTCCATTGGTATTTCCGCATGCTGAACGTCGATCTTCACTGTCATTCCCATATATCGGACGGCGCACTGTCGCCATCTGAAGTTGCTGCGCGCGCCAAGGCAAACGGCGTCGACGTTTGGGCTCTGACCGATCACGATGAAATCGACGGCATCCCGGAAGCACGCGATGCGGCTGCGTCGCTCGGCATGCGTTTCGTGACCGGTGTGGAAATTTCGGTGACTTGGGCCGGCAAGACTATCCACATCATCGGGCTCCAGGTCGACGACAAGAATGAGGAATTGCGGCGCGGTTTGATTTCGACCCGTTCCGGCCGCGAACGGCGCGCGCATGAAATGGCGGAGCAACTTGCCGCGGTGGGTATTCCGGGCGCATTCGAGGGGGCGCTCAGGTATGTCGGCAATCCCGACCTGATTTCGCGCACGCACTTTGCCCGTTTCCTCGTGGAGCGCGGTATCTGCGAAGACACGACAGATGTATTCCGTCGCTTTCTTACAGAGGGAAAGCCGGGTTATGTGCCGCATCGCTGGGCAAAACTGGAAGAGGCTGTCGGCTGGATTCGCGGCGCCGGCGGCATTGCCGTAGTGGCGCATCCCGGCCGCTACGACCTCGACGATACGACGCGCGACGTCTTCCTCTCCGAATTCAAGCGACTGGGAGGCGCAGGAATCGAAGTGGTGACTGGCAGCCATACCGTTGACGAATTTTCCATCTACGCTGAAGTCGCCCGCAAATACGGGTTCCTTGCCTCGCGCGGCTCCGACTTTCATGCTCCCGGTGAGTCCCACACCGATCTTGGCGCGTTGCCGCCGCTGCCTGCTTTTCTCACGCCCGTCTGGCACGACTGGCGCCTCTGAGCCTGCCGGTTCGCCGGCGAGAATGGCTTTATGGCATCATGCCGGCACTTGATTTTTTTCCATGCAACCCAATATCTGTTGCGCGTCCAATTTGGGAGGCTCTCCATGAAACGTATCCTGCTGTTCCTCGCGACCAATCTTGCCGTCATGCTGGTGATGTCAGTCGTACTGTCCCTGCTCGGCGTCAATCGCTACCTGGCCGGCAACGGGCTGAACATGGGTATGCTGATGACGTATTCGCTGGTTGTAGGCTTCACTGGCGCCATCATCTCGCTGCTGATGAGCAAAACGATGGCGAAATGGTCGACTGGTGCCCGTGTTATTGATGCGCCGTCGTCGTCCGCCGAACTCTGGCTTATCGACACGGTGAAGAAACTGGCCGATCGCGCCGGCATCGCCATGCCGGAAGTCGCGGTGTACGAAGGCGAGCCGAATGCATTTGCAACCGGTGCATTCAAGAATTCCGCCTTGGTGGCAGTCTCGACCGGTTTGCTGGAAAGCATGACCCGCGACGAAGTCGAAGCAGTGCTGGGACATGAAATTTCGCACGTCGCCAACGGCGACATGGTGACGCTGACCCTGATCCAGGGCGTCGTCAACACCTTTGTAGTATTCCTGGCGCGCGTGGTCGGCTACGCGGTAGATCGCGCCTTGTCCCGCAACGATGAGGACCGCGGCCCGGGTATCGGTTACCTGGTGACGGTAGTCGTATGCGAGATCGTGTTCGGCATCGTGGCCTCGATGATTGTTGCGTGGTTTTCCCGATATCGCGAATTCCGTGCGGATGCCGGTTCGGCAAAATTGCTCGGCAGTCCCCAGCCGATGGTGAAGGCGCTTGCGCGGCTAGGTGGCCTGGAGCCACCGCAGAGCATGCCGCAAGCATTCAAGTCTTTCGGCATCAATGGCGGCGGAACCGGTTTCATGGCTTTGTTTGCGAGTCATCCGCCGATCGAAGAACGTATCGCCGCACTGCGCGGTCAGCAGTAACAGACACTGACCAGTAACGGCGGTTGTCCACGGACACCGCCGTTCTTTTTTTATGAGCCAATTTTTCCATATCCATCCAGACAATCCGCAGCTTCGACTCATCAAGCAGGCAGCGCAAATCATCCATTCGGGCGGCATTGTCGCCTTGCCTACCGACTCATGCTACGCATTGGTCTGCCATCTCGACGACAAGAGCGCGGTGGAAAGCCTGCGCCGCATACGCGGCGTCGACGACAAGCACCACCTGACACTGCTGTGCCGCGACCTGAGCGAAATCGCGCAGTATGCGAAGGTCGACAACCGCCAATATCGCATGCTGAAGGCTGCAACCCCGGGCCCTTACACCTTCATCCTGGAAGCGACGAAAGAAGTGCCAAGGCGCCTGTCGCATCCTTCCCGCAAGACCATTGGTTTGCGCGTTCCGGAAAACGTGATCGCGCACGCCTTGCTGGAGGAGCTCGGCCAGCCCTTGCTCGGTACGACGCTAATCCTGCCCGGCGAAAGCGATGCCCTGACCGATCCGGACGAAATCAACAGCCGCCTTGGCAAACAGATCGAACTGGTCATTGATGGCGGCGCATGCAGCCTGGAACCGACCACCGTGATCGACCTGACGGACGACGAGCCGGCGCTGGTGCGGCAGGGGAGGGGTGATGCCTCTGTTTTCGGTCTCTAAGAGACGCCACGGGTAGCGCGCCGCCCCTCTGATAGAATCCCCCTCATGGATGAAATAATTCAAACCATCGCGGTATATGCACTGCCCGTGCTTTTCGCGATTACGCTGCACGAAGGCGCCCATGCTTACGCGGCGCGCTATTTCGGTGATTCCACCGCCTATGTGCAGGGACGCATGAGCCTGAACCCGGTCAAGCACATCGATCCCTTCGGTACTATCGTCATTCCGGTCCTGCTTTACATCGTGACCGGAGGATCTTTCCTTTTCGGCTATGCCAAGCCCGTGCCCATCGACTTTCGCAACCTGCGCAAACCCAAGCGCGACATGGCGTGGGTAGCGCTTGCGGGGCCGGCGGCGAACTTCGTCATGGCGCTGCTGTGGATGGTATTTGCAATTTCGCTGGCCGCATTCGATGTCGAGGAACCTTTCTTCAACCGCATGGCGCAGGCCGGCGTACTGACCAACCTCGTCATGTTTGCCTTCAACCTGTTTCCGATTCCTCCGCTGGACGGGGGTAGGGTGCTGACCAGCATCCTGCCGAATCGCTATGCTTACAAGTTCGCACGCATCGAGCCTTACGGATTTTTCATCGTGATGGCACTGGTAATGCTGAACCTGCTGTATTTCTGGATGGTGCCGGTCATGAAGATCGCACACATGGCTTTGCGCCTTCTGGTTTCCCCCCTGAACATTTTTTTGAGCTGAACGACCATGTACCCTGAACGCGTTGTTTCCGGCATGCGCCCCACCGGAGCCATGCACCTCGGCCACTATCACGGCGCCCTGAAAAACTGGATCAAGATGCAGTCGGAGCTGCCCTGCCTGTTCTTCGTGGCCGACTGGCATGCGCTGACAACGCACTACGACGATCCGAGCATTATCGAATCCAGTACCTGGGACATGGTGATCGACTGGCTCGCCGCCGGCATCGATCCTTCGCAGGCGACCATCTTCATCCAGTCCAAGGTGCCGGAGCATGCAGAGCTGCATTTGCTGTTGTCGATGTCGACTCCGCTGGGCTGGCTGGAGCGCGTGCCGACCTACAAGGACCAGCAGGAAAAACTGGCGGACCGCGATCTGTCGACCTACGGTTTCCTCGGCTACCCGCTGCTGCAGGCGGCGGACGTGCTGATCTATCGCGCGAGCCAGGTGCCGGTCGGTGAAGACCAGATTCCACATATTGAGATGATGCGCGAGATCGCTCGCCGCTTTAACCATCTCTACGGCAAGGAAAAGGCTTCGAGGAAAAGGCGAAGGAAGCCGTCAACAAGCTTGGCAGCAAACGCGCCAAGATCTACAGCGAACTGCGCACCGAATACCAGGAGCAAGGCAAGGAAGATGCATTGGAGCAGGCCAAGGCCATGCTGGATGAAGCGCAGAATCTGTCGATGATCGATCGCGAGCGCCTGTTCGGATATCTGGAGGGCAGCCGCAAACTGATCCTGGTGGAGCCGCAGGCCAAACTGACCGAGGCCTCCCGCATGCCCGGCCTTGATGGCCAGAAGATGTCGAAGAGCTACGGCAATGCCATTACGCTGCGTGAGGACAAGGAAACGGTAACAAAGAAAGTTCGCACCATGCCGACCGATCCGGCTCGCGTGCGCCGCACCGATCCTGGCGATCCGGAAAAATGCCCGGTGTGGCAACTGCATCAGGTGTATTCGGACAGCGAGACGCAGGACTGGGTGATGAAGGGTTGCCGCTCCGCGGGTATCGGCTGCCTTGAGTGCAAACAGCCTGTCGTCGACGGGATTTTGAAAGAGCAGGAGCCCATGCGCGAGCGTGCCCAACGTTATCTCGACGATCCTTCGCTGGTGCGCGCGATCGTGGCTGACGGCTGCGAAAAGGCGCGCAAGCTTGCGCAGGAAACGATGCGTGACGTACGCGAAGCAATGGGCCTCAGCTATACCTGAATTCCATGGCAGTAGCTGGCACGCATGCATCGCAGGAGCAGCCCTCTGCATGGGTTGCGCGTTTCGCGTCGCTGGTGCCGCCAGGCGAGGTACTCGACCTCGCTTGCGGTGGCGGCCGCCATGCCCGCCTGATGGCGTCGCTTGGACATGCAGTGTTGGCTGTCGACTGCGATGCAGAGGCCCTGAAGCGCGCGAAAGGTGCGGGTATTTCGACCCTGCAGAAAGATCTCGAGGCCGCCGACGGACAGAGTCCTGCGTGGTCATTCGAGGCAGATCGGTTTGCTGGGATCGTGGTCACGAATTACCTGTACCGCCCGCTGATGAAAAACCTCATGCACAGTCTCGCTCCCGGCGGAGTACTGCTCTACGAGACCTTCGCATGCGGTAACGAACGCTATGGCAAGCCCTCCAATCCCGACTTCCTGCTGCGTCCGGGTGAGCTGATCGACGTGGTCGGTGGCATCGCCGCCGGGGCTCGCATCATTGCCTATGAGGACGGCTATGTTGCCCTGCCCAGGCCGGCCATGGTGCAACGTATCTGCGCCCGCAAGGAAGGCGGACCGCTTTCCGATATCGATCTGCGCTTGAATTGACCCCCGTGCGGGAGGGATTGCCCCACGGGAGCAGGCGATCCGCTACAATCATTCCTTTATACCTTTACGCAACAATACCATCATGATTCAGGGCAGCATTGTCGCAATCGTCACTCCCATGCACGCCGACGGCAGCCTCGATTTGCC
>DASVLM010000828.1:0-19956 GCA_036384875.1 Noviherbaspirillum sp. | reverse complement strand
CGGCATGATCTTGCTGCCGAGTTCGATGTCGGTCAGGGCGACGACGACCTTGCCGGATGCGACGTTGCCCTGGCGGGAAACCCAGCCCGCCGCATAGACCGCCGCGGCCAGCCCGGTGGCAAGAGCGAGCAACAGCAATACGAGTGCCTTGGTGTTTTTCATTTTCCGTCCCTGAATAATTGGAGTTACACGTAGCCCAACTGCCGCGCGACGAGATAGCCCATCGTGCCGATGCCGATGCTCACGCCGTAGGGCAGTTTTCCGACTGATTGGCTGGCTGCGATGCGCGCGTCCGGCAGCGTGCGCGCCAATGTCGACCACGCCATCGCCTGCACCACACTGGCGGTGTTGGAGAGCATGCGCAGCAGCGAGCGATGGAACAGTGCGAAGGCCAGCGCGGCGAGGCCGCCGACAAGGAATGACGACAGCGCGGCATGGAAGGTGTCGGGCGCGCCGAGGAAGGCGCCGATCATGGCCATCAGCTTCACGTCGCCGGCGCCCATGGTCTTGAGCAGGTACATCGGCAGCATCATCACGAAGCCGAGCGCAAGGCCTCCCAGGGCCCACAGGAAACCGGTGTGCAGAAAGGCAGGCGATGCCGCGTTGTAGAGCAGGCCGAATGCCATGCCGCCAAAGGTGAGCCAGTTCGGAATCCGGTAGCTGCGCCAGTCGCTCACTGCGGCAATGATGAGCAGCACGAACAGGATCGCGATGCGCGGATCGGCGATCAGCAAGGCGAGGAGTTCGAGCAATGAACGAAATTCTTCCATGGTCTTTTTCTGCAATCGATACGAGGCAAGGTTCATCCGCCAGCAGGGTCTTCCTCGCACTGCCGGAAGGATGTTGCTTGCTGGCTTGACGTCAGATTAAAGTTGACGGATTGCTACGTGAATAGGATGGATGCACTACGCTTTCGCGTATCCGCAGCGAATCTTTTGCGTCATCTCAGCGGTGATGGCGATTGTTGAAAACAGGAATGGAAATTCGCGGAATTCACAGGCAATGAAGCGCGCTCGGTGCGTAGAAAATCGAGGAATTTTTCGACGGGAAGATCCGCAGAAATGCGTCGCGCTTCGCGCATCATGCGGCGGCAAGCGCTTCACGCGCTTCTCACATGCTGGAGACGAGGCGAACCAGTTCCACCTTGTTGTGGATGCCGAGTTTCTGGTAGGCATTCGCAATCTGGTTGCGAACAGTGTGGCGTGAGATACCGAGCTGCGCGGCGATCTCGCTGTGGGACATGCCGTTCGCAAAGCGGCGCACGGCATTCATTTCGGAAGGCGACAAGCTGCTGACGGCATGCGCGGGCTTCGCGGTGCACACCATGTAGCCGAACTTGTGCGTTGCGCTGATTTCGATCTGCTTGCCGCGGTAGTGGCCGGTGATGAGCAACGCGGACACCACATGCTGCGGCAGGTAGAGTCCGTCGAAGCCGGGCCATTCGGTGTCGAGCATGACGGCCATGTTCGGATCGGCGGTTTCGATGATGCCGCGCGAGCTGACGAAGGCCAGTGCGCGCGATGCATTCTCGGCATCGATGCCATGCAGGGCGCGCCGCAGGTTGGCGTCGATCGCCCGCGTCACATGCCGCCAGACCGCATGCAGCAGGTTCGCGTCCTCGTCGCTGAAGTCGCGTTCGCCATCGCGGTACAGCAGCAGCCAGCGCGGCCAGGGGCGCGATGCAGGAAGGTCGCCGAAGAGCAGCAGCTTCCTGAATCCGGGCGCAGTGCCGAGGTCGCGCAGCCATGGCAATTCATGCTGCGACAGGCGACTCTTGTCGCATGCATAGGGTGCGCTCAGGCGGCCGATGCAGGCTGCAGTGCTCGCGAGATAGCGGTCGTGGTCGGTCTTGCGCAGCAGGGCCGCAATGCGTTGCGTCGCAGTTTCTTGCGGCGCGTCGTCCGCAGGTCGAAGTGTGAGGTTGATGTCGCCGCTCTCCAATACCGCGCCGTCGAACCGGATCAGCGTATGCAAAAGCGCGAGCAACTCCTCGCGAAATTGATCCGGTTCGGTGTTCTCGGCCAACGCGTACAGCTCGGCCACGGCTTTCGACAGGCGGTGCAGCATGGTGTTGTTCAGCGCGCGGAGTATCCGGCAGGAATGAATTGACTATCGGTAGTAAATGACTTTGTAACAAATATTGCTTTGACGATGCGCAAAGGCGCGACGGCGGAACAGGCGGGCGAAGAGGGGAAGTGAATTGTGTTTGATCAATGTCCGGGCTGCAATGCCTGCGCCCCGGGCCATTGTCCGGCTGCACACAGTTCGCTTGTGACCGTTAATACGAGGCGGTTTACCGCCATGGCGGCATTGGTCAGCGGAATGTTCTTCGACCAGCAGAGCGACACGGTGCGCGAGACGTTCATTCCCGTTATCGGATAAGCGCGCATTTCTCCATGCTCGATTTCCGATGCCACCGGTGCTGCCGGCAGGATGGTCGCTCCCATGTCGGCCAGCAGCGCGGACTTGAGGATCGCGATCGAGTTGATGTCGATGACTTCGCCGAGAGACAGGCCCATGCCGCGCACGAGATGCTCGATGCGCGGCCGCACGCCGTGCTGGATGCCGGGAAGGATCAGCGGTGCCTCGATTGCCTTGGCCATCGGAATCGATTTGCCCTTGGGCGCAAATTGCGAATCGGCGCGCGTGATGAAGCGCATTTCCTCTTCCACCAGCGGCATGGTGTTGAAGACGCCGAGCTGGCCGTCGTCGAACAGCACCGCGAGGTTGATGCGGCCCGACTTCAATTGCTCGATCAGGTTGCCGGTCAGCTCCTCGGTGATTTGCAGCGTGATTTCCGGATAGCTTTTGCGCACGGCGGTCAGTAGCGGCAATGCCAGCGCATTCGAGGCGCTTTGCGGAATGCCGAGCGCGACTGTGCCGGCGGGGCGGGTGGTGGATTGCGCCACTGCAGATTTGGCGTCTCCCACCTGCTTCAGGATTGCCTGCGCATGTTCGTAGAAGGTCTTGCCGGCATCGGTCGACATCACGCCCTGCGCCGAGCGGTGCAGCAGCTGCGCACCAAGCTCTTCTTCCAGCTGCTGGAGCTGCTGCGTCAGCGCCGGCTGCGCGACATGCAGCACGCGCGCCGCGCGCGACAGCGAGCCATGGTCGACGATGGCGACGAAGTAGCGAAGTTGCCGGAGTTCCATGCGCGTATTACACCACGGGCTTGATGGCCTTGCGTTCGATGGATGAAGAAAGCACCAGCGAAGTCGAAGTCACGCCGCAGCGCGTCAGCTCCAGGATCACCTTCTCTAGTTCGCCCACCGACGATGCCACCACCTTCACGATGCTGCAGTCGTCGCCCGTAATCGAATGGCATTCGACGATCTGCGGCACCTGCGCCGCCACCACTTCCACCGGTGTTTCGTGGCTGCGCTTGGAGACGCGGATGAAGGCAATGATGCCGTAGCCCAGCGCCGCCGGATTGACCTTGGCGTGGTAGCCAGTAATCACGCCGGCCGTCTCCATCCGGCGCACGCGCTCGGCCACCGCCGGCTGGCTCATGTGGATGCGGCGCCCGATTTCGGCCAGCGTGACGCGAGCGTCAGCCTGCAGGATGTCGAGGATCCTGGCGTCCATTGCGTCAAATTCGATCTTCATGGTGAATCCCCCCGATTTCCTTCAACCTCAAGGTTTTGAGGTGGCATTGCCTTGCATTATCCATTCAAAAGGCGGTTTACGGCACATAGACTATTCATCAACGGGCGCCGTCGCCCAGCCCGCAAGAACATCGCCCAACAGAAAGGAAGCGAACATGAACTGGCACACCTATCTCATCTTTGCGGTCACTACCGCAGTGGTCTGCTTCACGCCCGGACCGGCAGCGCTGCTGGTCGTCACGCAAGGCATTTCCAACGGCATGCGCCGCTCTTACTGGGCGGTGGCCGGCATCGCACTGGCGAATGCAGTCTACTTCGCGCTGTCGGCCACCGGCCTGGCGGCGTTGATCGTAGCCAGCGCCACGCTGTTCTCGGTCATCAAGTGGATCGGCGTCGCCTACCTGTTCTACCTCGGCATCTCCGCGCTGCGCAGCAAGGGCAGCGCACTCACGGTATCCGCCGACCCGCGCCACAGCGTCACCGGACTGCGTGCCTTCTGGCAGGCGGTGGTGGTGGAATTGTCGAATCCGAAGGCGCTGTTGTATTTCGTCGCGCTGCTGCCGCAGTTCGTCGACCCGGCACAACCGGTTGGTATACAGATGCTGGTGTATGGCGCAACGACGGTGGCGCTCGATACGCTGTCGTACAGCGTCTACGCCTGGCTGGGCAGCAAGACGCAGCGCTTCACCGCGAACGCTTCCTTTGTGCGCAACAGCAATCGCGCCTCGGGCAGCCTGCTGCTGATTGCGGGCGCGATGATGGCAACGGTGAAGCGCGCCCTGCATTGACCACCAGGTTCGTTCAGGATGCGTGGCGAAATGAAAACGGTGAAATGAAAAAAGCCGGCGCTGCAGGCCGGCTTTTCATTGTGCGCGCAGCGCATCGCCTCAGAAGAATTCCACCGTATCGTTCGACACTTCCGATCGCAGCGCGCCGGAGCTGACCAGTTCGTCGTAGTGGCAGACGCGGTTGCGGCCGTTGGCCTTGGCGTAGTAGAGCGCTTGGTCGGCGTGGCCGAGGATGACCACCGGCGATTCGTTGGCGATGCGGGCGAAGCCGACGCTGACGGTGACCTTGCCCACCTGCGGAAAGACATGCTGCTCGACGTTGGCGCGGAAGCGATCGAAGATCTTGCGCGCGTCGTCCAGCGTGGTCGAGCGCAGCAGCACCACGAATTCCTCGCCGCCGAAACGGAACACCCGGTCCTGCGAGCGGAACGAGGCGCGCAGCAGGTTGGCCACCAGGATCAGCACTTCGTCGCCGTACAGATGGCCGAACTGGTCGTTGACGCGCTTGAAGTGATCGATGTCCACCACGGCCAGCCAGTGGCTGAAGCCGGCTTCTTCATGCTGGTGACGGCGCTCCGCCTGGTTCTGCGGCGTGCTCTCCGGCAGCGCTGCCGTCAGCAGGCGGGAGAATTTTTCATCGAAGGTCTTGCGGTTGAGCAGGCCGGTGAGCGAATCGCGCTCGCTGTAGTCGAGGATGCTCTGGTAGTTGCGATAGACGCAGAGGATGCCTTCCATCACATGCAGCGTGTCGCTGTTGTACGGCGTCGGGTTGACGACTTCGAGGCAGGTGCTGACCTTGTCGTTCAGCCACACCGGCAGCCACAGCACGCGGTCGCCGGTCGGCGTGGTCTCTTCCATGCAGCTTTTGCGCTGGCTGATGCTGTCGACCAGGGCAGGGTAGCGGTTGATTGGCTCGCCGGGATTGTCGGATGTCAGCGATTCCTCGATGGAAGCAACCTTGCCGTCGCGAATCCAGACACGCGGACGGACGAACAATTCATCACGATAGCGGAAGAGCTCATGCACGCGCACTTGATGCGCGCCAACCAGTTCATGCAGCGCGGACACGACGGAACTGTCGAGCAAGGTGTGGTCGCGCTGGCAGGTAATGTCTACCAGGCATTTGAGGAGCGCTTCCATATTCAGGATATCTGTCCCGCCGATGTCGTGGCGCGAACCCGGTACGACCAACCCTGAGCGCGGAAAAGGTTCAGCATGGAAGCGACATCGTCCAAGAGTAAAGTGTGCTTGTACTCGGGCCGCTTGTTGCACTGCACCGTGCGCAAGCGGCTTCCCCCGTTTGTTTTTCTGGTATTGCCGTGCACCTATTCTATCCCGAATAGTGCACGCAATAGAAGAACGGCTCTCTGAAGTCTTGCTCTTGCGCAACAGTGTGTTCAGTGTTCGTACACATACGTCCCGGGTGCGGCACCAACCGGTGCGTAACCCTTGTCCGGCGCGCCCATCCGCGGCGGCGGAACCTGCTCGCCGCCCAGCTGCTGCAGCCAGTCGCCCCAGGCCGGCCACCATGAACCGTTGATTTCCGGACTGGCAAGGAACCAGGTTTCGGGATCGACGTACGCGGCGCCCGGCTTGTGCTGCGTGATGCGGTAGTGCCGCCCCTTGTGGCCGGGTTCGCTGACGATGCCGGTGTTGTGGCCGCCGCCAGTCAAGAGGAAGGTGATTTCCGGATTGCCGAGCAGGTGGATCTTGTAGACCGATTTCCACGGCGCGACGTGATCGGTCTCGGTCGCGACGGCGAACACCGGCATGCGGATGTCGGACAGCGCAACCGCCTTGCCCGCGATCTGGTAGCGGCCCTCGAACAGTTCGTTCTTCAGGAACAGCGAGCGCAGGTATTCGCTGTGCATGCGATACGGCATGCGCGTCGCGTCGGCATTCCAGGCCATCAGGTCGGTCATGGGCTGGCGCTCGCCGAGCAGGTATTGCTGCACGACCTGCGACCAGATCAGGTCGTTCGAGCGCAAGAGCTGGAAAGCGCCAGCCATCTGCCGCGTGTCGAGGTAGCCTTGGTCCCACATCAGGTCTTCGAGGAAGCTCAACTGGCTGTCGTCGATGAACAGGGTGAGTTCGCCGGCCTCGGTGAAATCGGTTTGCGCCGCCAGCATGCTGAGCGAATTCAACCTGCCGTTGCCGTGGCGCGCGAGCCACGCCGCAGCAATGGACAGCAGCGTGCCGCCGAGGCAGTAACCCACGGTATTGATCTTCTGTCCCGGCACGATGGCTTCCACTGCATCGATCGCGTCCAGCACACCGAGGCGCAGGTAATCTTCCATGCCGAGGTCGCGATCCTTCGCACTGGGGTTGTGCCAGGAAATCATGAAGACGGTGTGGCCGCGCCCGACCAGGTAGCGCACCAGCGAATTCTGCGGCGACAGGTCGAGGATGTAGTACTTCATGATCCATGCCGGCACGATGAGGATGGGGTTGGCGTGCACCGTCTTCGTCGCCGGCGCGTACTGGATCAGTTCGATGAGCTGGTTGCGGAACACCACCTTGCCCGGCGTGACGGCCACTTCGCGTCCCGGGTTGTAATTCTCGGTGCCGATCGGCGGCTTGCCGCTGATGATGCGTTCCCAGTCTTCGACGAAGTTCATCGCACCGCGCAGCAGGTTGCGTCCGCCTTCGCGCATGGTGGCGTCGAGCACTTCCGGGTTGGTGGCGATGAAGTTCGGCGGCGACATCATGTCGAGCAACTGGCGCGACACGAAGGACACCACCTGCTGATGGTGGGGCGATACGCCGCCGATGCCGGTGGTGAGGTTGTGCAGCCATTGCTGCTGCAGCAGGAAGCCCTGGTAGATCAGGTTGAACGGCCAGTGCTGCCACGATTCATGGCGGAAGCGGCGGTCCTGCGGCAGCGGTTCGATGCAGGGCGCCACGCTCTCGCCGGATTGCGCATGGGCCGCATACAGCGCGAAACGCGCAGCCTTGCGCCTCGCTTTCTGCACGAGCCGGGCCCACTTGCCGGGCGATTGCATGAAATGCAGCGCCCAGTCGGTATAGGCAAGCGCGAGGCTGGCCGGCGAGATGCCGCCGGTGGCACGGCCGGTTGCCGCACGGATCAGTCGGTCTATCGTCGTCGGCGGTTCGATGTCCTCCGGTCCCCACGGCACCGGCGGCAGGTGGGTCATCCAGTCTGCCGGCCGGCCGAGGCTGTCTGTTGCTTCGCGCATGCTGCCCATGATGCTCCTTGCGGGTGATTGTGCATGCAGACAGCATAAGTTCTTCTCGCTGCGGCGCGATTTGATTCAGGTCAACTCAGGCCGGTTCGGCGATACCAATTGGCAAAATGCGCACCGGTCATGGGCGGCGCCACATGGAAACCCTGCACGCAATGGCATTGCCGCTCCTGCAAGAAGCCGCGCACCAGTTCCGATTCCAGCCCTTCCGCCACCACTTCGATGCCGAGCGACTTGCCGAAGGAAATCGCCGCCTCGGTGACAGCAATGCTCGGCTTGTCGGCAGGCAGCGCCGCAATGAGCGAGCGGTCTATCTTCACCCGGTCCAGCGGCAGCCGGCTCAGTTGTTCGAGCGTCATGTAGCCGACGCCGAAGTCGTCCAGCGTGACGCGTACGCCCAGCGCCTTCAACTGCTGCAGCGATGCCAATGCGTATTGCGGCGCGCCATTGAAGGCGCGGTCGCTCACCTCCACCCACAGCTTGTCTGCGGGAATGCGGCCATCGTTCAGCATGCGTGCAATGACTTCCTGCATCCGGCCCTCGCGCAGCTGGTTGGCGGAAAGGTTGATGCCGATGGATACCTGCGGCAGTCCTTGCCGCTGCCACTCGGCATACTGCTCGCAGGCGCTTTCCAGTATCCATTCACCCAGTTCGCCGATGAAGCCGCTTTGCTCCGCCAGCGCGATGCACAAGTCCGGCGACATCGGCCTGCCGTCCGGCGCGGACCAGCGCAGCAGCGCTTCAGCGGCCATCAGGTGCTGCGTCTGCAGGTTCACCATCGGCTGGAAATGGAGTTGCAGTTCTTCCCGGCGCGCCATGCTCTCGCGCAGCCGGGCCGGCAACTGCATCGTGCCCGGCTCGAAGCGCTGGCTGGCGTCGCTGAAGCGATAGCCCGCCTTCCCGTTCTGCTTGGCGTCGTACATCGCCGCATCCGCCCGCTGCACGAGCACGCCGATCTCGTCGCCGTCGCGCGGACAAAGGCTGATGCCGATGCTCGGCGACGTGTTCAGCACCAGGTCGCCGACGTGGTAGGGCATGCTCAACTGCTGCACCGCGTGCGAAGCGGCATGCACCGCGTCGAGCGCCGAGCCCAGTTGCGTCGCCACTACCAGGAATTCGTCGCCGCCCAGGCGGCCGACCACGTCGTGCGAACGGAAAGAGTTGCGCAGGCGCTGCGCTACTTCTTTCAATACCTCGTCGCCGATGTGATGGCCCCAGGCATCGTTGATCGGCTTGAAGCCATCGAGGTCGATGAACATCACTGCGCACATGCTTCCTTCGCGCCGCAGCGCCGCCAGGCAATGCCCCGCCAGCTCGAAGGTCAGCGCACGGTTGGGCAGGCCGGTCAGGCGGTCGTGCTGCGCCACCATGCGCACATGCTCCTCGCGTTCCTTGTGATCGGTGATGTCGATATGCGTGCCGACCATGCGCAGCGGGCGGCCATGCTCGTCGCGCATGGTCAGCGCGCGCGCCTCGATCCAGCGCCAGGAGCCGTCGCGATGGCGGAAGCGGAACTGCACCCGGTAATCGTCTTCGTCCGATTGCAGGTGGCGGCCCAGCTTTTCCATGACATGCGGCGCGTCGTCCGGATGCACGCGCGAGCGCCATTCCTCAAAATGATGATGCAGCTCGTCGTCCTTGTAGCCGAGATGCCGTTTCCACTGCGGCGAGAAAAAGACTTCATCGGTACGCACGTCCCATTCCCAGAAGCCGAGGCCGCCGATGTCGATCGCCAGCCGCAACTTGGTCTCGGTATCGCGCAGCTTTGCCTCCGCGCGCTTGCGCTCGGCAATGTCGAAGAATGCGCATACCACCATCACTGGCTGGCCGTTGGCATCGTTGACCGGCGACGACTGCACATGCAGCGTGGTCACATTGCCGTCGCCGCGGCGGTAAAGCATTTCCTCCGATGCGATTTTTTCGCCACGCAGCGAGCGCACCATCGGGTATTCCTCCAGCGCGAAGGGCGTGCCGTCTTCATGCAACGCGCCGAAGCGGGTGCGGTAATCGTCCATGCTGTCGATGCCTGTCAGGGAATGGTCCACCAGGCGCTCTGCCTCGCGGTTCTGGTACAGGATGCGGCCGGAGGGAACCGCAGCAATCACGATGCCGGTCGGCATCTGTTCGAGGATGGCTTGCAGCGCCTGATGGCCAAAGGAAAAGTCGGCAAAGCAATTCTCGATGGACATGGCGCCGGCGTGAAAAGATGAATGGCGGATAGACAGCGATCCTTGGTCTTCGTTTCGGCATGCCCGCGGTCGCCGCACAATCTCTGCGCTATGTCAGATGGTAATGTTGAAATGTTGACTGCCGGTTTAACCGGCTGCGCGAACGCAAGAAACTCGCCGCGCCGCACAAGGTCAGACCGGTATTCCCGTTCAAGCGGACAAGTCGATGAAGCGTTTGCTGCAAGAGCCGCACCAGGCCGAAAACCTGTACCGCCTGATCCTGGACAATGCGCTGGATGCCTTCGTCGCGATTGACCGGGACGGCTTCGTGCTGGAATGGAGCGCGCAGGCGGAACGCCAGTTCGGCTGGCGCAGGGAAGAGGTGCTCGGGCATCCGCTGACGGAAAGCATCATTCCGGAACGCTTCCACGCGGCGCATGCCGCCGGCCTGCGGCGTGTCCAGCAGCATGAAGGCGGCCGGGTGCTGAGTCGCCACCTGGAAACTTTCGCGCGGCACAAGGACGGACGGGAGATTCCCGTCGAACTCTTCATCACGCCCATCGTTACACCGTCCTTCACTGCCTTCATCGCTTCGCTGCACGGCATCGCGGAACGCAAGGCGTTGGAAGAGGCGATCTTCCACCAGGCCAACATCACGCGCTCCATCCTCGACAACATGGGTGACGCCGTCGTGGTGGCCGACATCACGGAGCGCCTGATCCTGGCGAATCCTGCCGCACAGCGCATGCTCGGCCTGAAGCCGCTGGAGGATCACCATCCCCAGACCTTCCGTGCCTTCGGGCTGACCGATTCCGATGGTGAAAACAACCGCACAGCCGAACGGCAGCCGCTGGCCTGCGCGCTGCGCGGGGAGGCGGTGGACGGTATCGTGGGCATGATCAGGCCGGCCGCGCGCAGCCGCGACGACGGCATCTGGGTCAGCGTCAATGCGCGCCCGCTGCACGATGCGCGCGGCGTGCTGGTCGGCGCGGTGGCGGTCTACCATGACATCACCGAGTTGCGCCGGCGCGTGCGCGAAGTGGCGGAGCAGGCGCATCGGTTGCAGGAGCAGGCCAGCCTGCTCGATCTCTCGCTCGACGCCATCTTCGTGCGGACCAATGATGACGTCATCACCTACTGGAACCGCAGCGCCGCCACGCTCTACGGCTATGCCGCCGATGAAGCGATCGGCCAGGTCAGCCATGTGTTGCTCAAGACCAGCTTCCCGGTGTCGCCGGAGGACATCCATCGCGCGCTGCAGGAGCAGGGACGTTGGGAGGGTCAATTGCAGCATGAGGCGAAGGATGGGCGGCGGGTCGTGGTCCACAGCCAGTGGGCGCTGGAAACGATCAACGGCCAGCCTTGCCGCATCCTAGAAACCAACAACGACGTCACCCGCCTCGTCGAGACCGAACTGGCGCTGCAGCGTTCGCAAGACGACTTCCGCATGCTGGTCGAAGCATCGACCGACTACGCCATCATGATGGTTGACCCGCAAGGTGCCATCCAGAGCTGGAATACCGGCGCGCAGCGCATCTTCGGCCTGACGCCGCAGCAGGCGATCGGCCTGTCCATCACAACGCTGTTCACGCCGGAAGACCAGGTGCTCGGCGAGCCGCTGCGCGAATTCGAGACAGCGAAGGAACACGGCCGCTCCGAAGACGACCGCTGGCATCTGCGTGCCGATGGCACCCGTTTCTGGGCGGCCGGCGTGGTGGCGCCGCTGAATACGCCAGCTGGCGAATTGCGCGGCTACGTCAAGATCCTGCGCGACCAGACACGGCAGCGGCTGGCGCAGGAGCAGACGCAGTTCCTCGCCAACCACGATGCGTTGACCGGCTTGCCCAACCGCGTGCAGTTCAGCAATCACCTGCATACCGCGATTGCGTCGGCCGAGCGCAGCAACGTGCCGTTTGCGCTGCTGCTGCTCGACCTCGACCGCTTCAAGCATGTCAACGATACCTACGGGCACCATGCCGGCGACCTGCTGCTGAAAGAGGTTGCGCTGCGCATCATGTCGTCGCTGCGCGAAACCGATTTCGTCGCGCGGCTGGGTGGCGACGAGTTCGTCATCATCCAGCGCGACGTCTCGCAGCCGGAAGCCGCCGAGGGGCTGGCGCGCAAGCTGGTGCTCGAACTCGGCCGGCCTTACCGCCTCGAATCGCACGAAGTCATGAGCGGCACCAGCATCGGGATAGGCATCTACGGACGCGACGCGCGCACTTCGGTCGAACTGCTCAAGTGCGCCGACCTGGCGCTCTACCGCGCCAAGAGCAACGGGCGGCATACCTACCATTTCCACACCGCCGAACTCAGTTCGGCGCAGAGCTGGCGCCGCAACCGCGAGGCCGCCCTGCGGGACGCGCTGGACCAGCATCGCTTCGAGCTGTACTACCAGCCGCAGGTCGACCTGCACAACTGGCGGATTTCGACGGTGGAAGCGCTCCTGCGCTGGAATGCCTCCGACCTGGAGCTGCTGCTTCCCGGCGACTTTCTCGACATTGCCGAAGACACCGGCATCATCGTGCAGATCGGCGAATGGGCCTTGCGTGAAGCATGCAGCCGTGTTCGCCGCTGGCAGGAGCAAGGCATGGACGGGTTGCGGCTGTCGCTCAACTGTTCCGCGCGCGAGTTCGGTGATCCGGCATTCGTTGCGCGGATCTCGTCCATTCTCGCCGAGGCCGGCGTCGACTTTGCGTCGCTCGAAGTGGAGATACAGGAAGCGATGCTGGCGCAGCATCCGGAAATCCGCGAGCAGCTCGCCGCCCTGCGCGCGCTCGGCATCCGCCTGGTGATAGACCACTTCGGCATGGGCGCCACCGCCCTGGTGGACTTCAAGGATCTCGGCGTCGATGCGCTCAAGATCGACAAGGCTTTCGTACAGCACTTGCCGCACCGGCGCGAACACTCGGCCATCACCTCGGCGATTATCAGCCTTGCGCACAACCTCGGCATTGCTGTCGTCGCAGGCGGCGTGGAAACGGCGGAGCAGCTCGCCTACCTGAAAGCGCGCGACTGTACCAGCGCGCAAGGCTTCATCTTCTGCCCGCCGCTGCCGGCGGACAAGTTCGAAGAACTGCTGCAGAGCGGCGCATGGTCGCGCATCAATGCAGGACTGGATGATTTCCATCCGCCGCCGATCAAGTGGCACTGAGAGTGGCACTGAGGCCCTCGTAACCGACGAGCGGTTAGTGGCGGTCGACGTGCGGTCATGCACGCGCTGCAGCGCGTCGGAACTTTCCTACACGGACCCCCAGTTTCTGACGTTCATTTTCAGCCGCTGGCGGATAGTGGCGTTTTCTCAATTTCGACATACTGCGAACCATTGATTGCGAGCGGCTGCATCGCTCGCAACGATCGAGAGCTAAATCCATAACAGCAACATACAAACATCACATCACGCTTTACGCTAGAGGAGAATATCTTGTTGTCTACGCAATCAACTGAAGTTCGCGCCTCGCAGATTCCCGTCGATACCCGCATTCCCGTCGATACCGGCTGGCAACGCACCGGCAAGCTGTGGTCGACCCTGAAGGAAGTCTGCGACCTGCTGCGCATCCAGGCGTCCCCCGCCATGCAGGACCAGGACACGCTGTTCCAGCACGTGCAGTTCAAGGCCGGCCAGCGCATCCATACCATCGGCCAGCCCTTCGACGTGCTCTATATCGTCAACTCCGGCTTCCTCAAGACGGTGATGATCGATGTCTTCGGCAACGAGCAGATCCTGTCCTTCCCGATGAAGGGTGACCTGTTCGGCGTCGACGGCATCCACGGCAAGCGCTATGAATCGGAAGCCGTCGCGCTCACCAACTGCGACGTGATCCTGGTTCCCTTCAAGAAGCTGACCGCGCTGGGCAAGACCTTCCCCGAACTGGAAGCCGCGCTGTACGGCGTGATGAGCCGCGAGCTGATCCGCGAACAAGCCATGGTCAGCATGCTGGGTTCGCTGTCGGCCGAGGCGCGCGTGGCGCGTTTCCTGGTCAACCTGTCGGAACGCTTTGCCGAGCTGGGTTATTCCGGCAAGCAATTCAACCTGCGCATGACTCGCCACGAAATCGGCAGCTATCTCGGCCTGACGCTGGAAACGGTAAGCCGCACGCTGTCGGCCTTCAATGAAATGGGCCTGATCTCGGTCGAGCAGCGCGCCATCGACATCAAGGACTTCAACGCATTGAAGACCCTGCGCCGCCTGCCGCCGTCGCGCACTCGCGACAAGAAGGCCGTCAAGCAAGTTGCAACACCTGTGCGCGACAGCCTCGCTGCAGCCTGATTATCTGATTCTCTGATCCATCGGCGGACCCGCCAACCGGTACGCCCGCATGCCGCCAGGCTGTGGGCGTCTTGTCATTGTTCCTGTGCGCGGCGGGCGACGAAGGCCGCGAAATCTTCTGCAGGCAGCGGCCTGCTCAAGAGGTAACCCTGGATCTCGTCGCAACCGAAGCCGCGCAGGGCGGCGAGCTGGCGCTCGGTTTCGACACCTTCCGCAATCACCTGCAATTGCAGTGAATGGCCGAGCTGGATCACGGCGCGCACGATTGCGGCATCTTCGGGATTGTCGGCGAGGTCGCGCACGAAGGACTGGTCGATCTTCAGCTTGTCCACTGCCAGCCGCTTCAGGTAGGCGAGGCTGGAATAGCCGGTGCCGAAGTCGTCGATCGACAGCTTCAGGCCGAGCGCCTTCAATCCGTGCAGCACTTCCAGCACCCGCTCTGCATCCTGCAGCAGCATGGATTCCGTCAGCTCCAGTTCGAGCCAGCGCGGGTCCAGGCCGCTGTCGCGCAGTGCTGACACGACTGTTTCCAGCAAACCCTCGCGCCGGAATTGCTGTGCCGACAGGTTCACCGCTACGGTGAGCGGCGGCATGCCCGCGTCCTGCCATTCCTTCGCCTGGCGGCAGGCCTCCCGCAGCACCCATTCGCCGATCTGCACGATCAGCCCGGTTTCCTCCGCCAGCGGAATGAAACGTCCCGGCAGCACCAGGCCATCTTCCTCGCGATGCCAGCGCACCAGCGCTTCGACGCCGCAAATGCGATTGCCGCCGGCCTCGCATTGCGCCTGGTAATGCAGCACGAATTCGCGGTTCTTCACGGCGCGGCGCAGGTTGCTGTGCAACTGGATGCGCGCCAGGGCATCGATGTTCATCGAGGTGGTGAAGAAGTGGTAAGTGTCGCGCCCGCTGTCCTTGGCATGGAACAGCGCGGCATCCGCGTTCTTGAGCAGGGTATCGAAATCGAGCCCGTCGTTCGGATACAGGCTGATGCCGATGGAGAACGATGTCGTCACTGCGTTGGCGTCGATCTCGAACGGCTCCGATACCGCATCGAGGATGGCTTGCGCGACTCGACCGGCGGCGCTTGCATCTTCGACGCCGGACAGCAGGATGACGAACTCGTCGCCGCCCTGGCGACTCACCGTGTCGGTGTCGCGCAGGCAACTGCGCAGGCGTTCCACCACGGCCACCAGCAGGCGATCGCCGGCGGCGTGGCCGAGGCTGTCGTTGATGCGCTTGAAGTTGTCGAGGTCGAGGCAGAGCAGGGCCACGCCGCTGCGATGGCGGCGTGCCAGCGCCTGCTCAAAGCGGTCGCGCAGCAGGACCTGGTTGGGCAGGTGCGTCAGCGGATCGTAGTGCGACAGGAAGGCAAGCTGCGCTTCGGCTGCCTCGCGGCCGGCACGCGTGCGCAGCGTGCTGATGCCGAAGGCGAGGTCGGTCGCGAGTTCGAGCAGCAGCTTGACCTCGTCTTCGGCGAAGGAGTCCGGGTCGGCCGAGTAGATGGTCAGTGCGCCGAAAGTGTCTTTGCCCTGGCGCAAGGGAAGCGCGATGCTGGAATGGAAGCCGTGCCGGATCGCTTCATCGCGCCACGGCAGCGTATCGGGATTGGAAAGGAAATTCTGGTTGACCTGCGGCTGGCCGGTGCGGATCGCCATGCCGGTCGGTCCGTGGCTGTACTTGCCTCCGCCCCAGGTGATGCGTATGCGGTCCAGGTAATCCGTCGCCTCGCCGGCCTGGCAGACTGGATGCACCGGCTTGCCATCATCGCTCTCCGAATAACCGACCCACGTCATCCGGTAGCCGCCGGTTACCACGATCAGCTTGCAGATGTCTTCGAGCAGGCTTTGCTCGCGCTCTGCATGCACCAGCGTCATGTTGCATTCGCTCAGCAGCCGCAGCGCGCGATTGAGCCTTTGCTGCGTTTTCTCGGCGCGCTTGCGCTCGCCGATGTCGCGCATGAACACCAGCGTGCCTGCTTCGCCGGCGTAGGTAAAGGGCGCAGCCGAGATTTCCACGTCGATCGGCGTGCCGTCCATCCGCAGATAGACTTCCTCTTCGGGCGGGAGATGGTGCTTCGTTTCCTGTATCTGCGCAACGCGCGGGCAACTGTCCGGATGCACGCGCTCGATGACGGCGGTGCCGATGAGGACTTCCTTGCGCTGTGCGCCGAACAGCGCCAGGGCGGCAGCGTTCAGGTAAGCGAAGCGATTGCGCGTCTGCACGAAGATGCCGTCCGGCGCGCTCTCCACCAGCAGGCGGAAACGCTGCTCGCTCTCGGTCAGCGCAGCCTCGTAGCGGCGGCGGTCTTCCACCAGGGAATTGAAGTGGCCGATCAGCTCGCCGACTTCATCGCTGGATGCAACCGGCAGCGGCGCCAGCGGTTGCAGGCCATGCGTCATCCGTTGCATCGCCGCACCGGCTTCATCCAACGGCGCCAGCACCCTGCGCATGCTCCAGCGCAGCAGGAAGAGTGCGCACAGCGTGAGGATGGCCGCCACCGCGATCACATAGTGCTGCATTGTGCGTACAGGGCCGAAGGCCACCTCCACCGGAAGTCCCGCCACCACCACCCAGTCTGCCGAAGGCACGCGCTTGGCGGAATAGAGCTTGGGAATACCCTGCGAACTGGCGCTGATGCCGGAGCCTTCGAAGCCATCCTTGAAGCGGTCGAACAACGGGCTCATGCCGCGCGGCTGAAGCGGGCTCATGGCGCGCGAGCCGTCGGTCGCCGCCACGAACATGTTGTCGCGCGGCGAGAGGACGAAGAACTCGCTCTTGCCCGTCATGTCGTTGCCGGTGATCACACCGAGGAAGTTGGGGGCGGTGAGGTCGGTGATCCCGGTCATTACCGCCCGTACCTTGCCATCGGGGCCGGTGACCGGCACGCTGATGTTGAGGATGGGGCGCTTCAACGCGCGGCCGAAGAAAGGTTTGTCGATGTAGGGCTTGCCGGTTTCCACCGTCCGGCGAAAGTAGTCGCGGTCGCCGTAGTAGGCACCGCGCCTGCCGGGCACGGCGGGAAAGTCGGCAATGGTTTTGCCGTCGAGGCCGATGATTGCGATGCCGCCTGAAAAGGCAACGTGCAGCGCGGTATAGCTGGCCAGGAAGGAGTCGAGCGTTTCCGGGCGCAGTTCGGCCGGTACAAGTTGCGCAACGCCCGCCAGTTGGGCCTTGCGCTCATCCAGCTTGTTGTCGAGGTCTGCCGCAAGTCGCGTGACGGCGGCGAACTGCTCATCCGACAGCACCTGTTCGAATTGCGACTGCAGCACGGTCACGGAAAAGATGACCAGCGTCCAGATGAACAGCAGGAAGAAGCCAACCGTGACAGCCGTCAGCTTGCTTTTGAGCGAAAGCCGGGCGAACAACCCTGTCAGCGGCCGCTCCTGCATTGGGGGAGTCAAGCGGTCGTGCATGGAATTGCCGGGGAAAAAGTGGGCAAGGTAAGCTGCATGCTAGGGATTGGCAGAAACGAAATGTTTGATTTGCATCAATTTTTCCGGACTTGCGGTTGCTGCCAACCCTGCCCGGGAGTGAAATAAACGCATGAGCATCGATACCATGTGGGCCATGGCCCTGCAACAGCCGGGCGTGCCCTTGCAAGCAATTCGCCTGCCGGTTCCGGTTCCCGGCCCGCAGGAAGTCCTCATCCATGTTAATGCCTGCGGCGTGTGCCGCACCGACCTGCATATCGTCGATGGCGAACTGGCGCCGCGGCAACTGCCGCTGGTGCCGGGACATGAAGTGGTGGGCACGATTGTACGCGCCGGCACCGGCGTGACGGGCCTCGCGCCCGGCGACCGCGTCGGCGTGCCGTGGCTGGGCAGCAGTTGCGGGCATTGCCGCTATTGCCTCGCGCAGCGTGAAAACCTGTGCGACGACGCGCGCTTCACCGGCTACGACTTGCAGGGCGGCTACGCGGAGTATGTTGTCGCGGATGCGCGCTACTGCTTCCCGTTACCGGGAAACTACGACCCCATTCATCTCGCGCCGCTGTTGTGCGCCGGACTGATCGGCTATCGCGCCTATGCGATGGCGGGCGACGCCGAATGCATCGGCCTCTACGGTTTCGGTGCGGCGGCCCACCTCGTGGCGCAGGTGGCGCGCCATGAAGGCCGGCGCGTGTTTGCCTTCACCCGTCCGGGCGACGCGCGTTCGCAGGAATTCGCGCGCACGCTCGGCGCCGAATGGGCAGGCGATTCCAATCGTCTGCCGCCGGTCCTGCTCGATGCCGCCATCCTGTTTGCGCCGGCCGGTTCGCTCGTGCCGCAATCCCTCGCGGCGGTGCGCAAGGGCGGCAGCGTCGTGTGCGCGGGCATCCATATGAGCGACATCCCGAGCTTTCCCTACGCGCTGTTGTGGGGCGAGCGCTGCGTGCGTTCCGTCGCCAATCTGACACGTGCCGACGGCGAAGCCTTCTTCCGCATCGCACAACAGGTCGAATTGCACACTACCGTCGTGCCGTATTCCATGAAGGAGGCCAATTGCGCCCTGGACGACTTGCGCAGCGGCGCTTTCGACGGTGCGGCTGTGCTCATCAACGACTTCTAAGCGACATTATTTGACCCACATCAAGGAAGGCCCTTCTTTCACCGGGAAATTGATGTTTCCCCCCGTCATGGCACTTTTCTTTTCCGCACGTCATGGGATGATCGGCAATACCTGATTACCGGCGGAATGTGCAAACCACGTGCACACGCGCTGCCGGAAGTCCTGGCCTTCTCCCTGAAATGAGAAGGAAGTCGACAGCGCCCGGCAACCTTAGCCGGGCGGTCAAGCCAGCGAAGACCATGCAACATGACGACGGCCGCCTCTGACACCGGTAACCGCAAGAAGCCATCGCTTGCATGGATCTTTCTTGCTGCGGGCTGCATGGCAGCCGGCGTCGCCTATTGGCAGAGCCGCAACATGGTGGCGCGGGAACTGGCTTCCCAGATCGAATTGCGCGCCACCGAAGCCAAATACGTCTTTGAAGGCGAGATGGGTTCCTATGTCGCATTGCTGCGCGGCCTGCAGGCGCAAGTGGCGCTGCAGCCGAACCTGTCGGCCGCCGATTTCCGCCGCTTGAGCCGCGTGCTGGGACTCGACCGCCATCTGCCCGGCGCGCAGGCAGTGGCTTTCGTGCGTCGGCTCGCGCCGAACGAACTCGCCGGCTTCGAAGCAGGCATGCAGCGCCAGCTTGCCGGCAGCAGCCTCGGCTACCCGGCTCCCCGCATCCATCCGCCACCGCCGCCCGGGAATGCCTACGTCCTGCAGTACGTGGAGCCGACCGAAACCAACAGCTCCGCCGCCTGGTTCGACCTCGGCAGCGAGCCGCATCGCCGCGCCGCCATCCGGCGCGCACGCGATACCGGCGACTGGAGTTCAAGCGGGCGCATCCGTCTCGCGCTGGCGCCGGGCAATGTGGAGGGCGTCATCTTCTTCCTGCCGGTCTATCGTGACGGCACCGTGCCCGCAACACTGGAAGCGCGGCGCGCGCAGTTCGTCGGCGCGGTCGAAGTCGTGGTGCGCATCGATGAAATGCTGCGCCACATGTTCGGCTCGCGGCTGCTGCGCGACCTCGACATCGAGCTCTACGACATGCAGGAGCAGCGCGAGGAGGCTCCCAAGCATGATGCGCACAACCTGGTATTCGACAGCGGCGCCCTGAACGGCGAGCAGCGGCTGCATGCGGGCAATCCCGATTTTCCCATCAGCCATCGCTTCGAACTCAATATGGGCGGCGACCTGTGGCACATGGAAGTGACCGCGCTGCCGGCCTTCGTGCATCACTCGCAGATGTGGTTGCCGCCGTTCGCGGCATTGAGCGTCCTGCTACTCAGCCTGCTGGCCTGGCATTTCACGCGTACGCTGGAACGTTCCCGCCGCAGCCTGCACGCACAGGCGCAGCAGATTGTGGAAGCACTGCATTCGAAGGAATTGCAG